>JAAZGF010000099.1 GCA_012511375.1 Candidatus Dojkabacteria bacterium
GATTCTATGATATTGACAACGGTTACAAATATAGATGAAAGTATATATAACCGAAGCTGTATTATTCTTAATAACTTCTCTTTAACGAGTTTGAATTTTTCAAAAAGTGACTCTCCTATAATTTACTACCAAAATGAATCGGGTTTGTTACTAGATCTTAAATCATGCTATGTTGGAGGGAGATTTTATGCTCCTGGAGTGGTATTTAGAGATATCAAAGAAGAGAAGCTTTGCACATGCAATGGTCCAGAGTATAATTGTGAACCATTAAAGTAAGCCAACGTATACTCCTAGAATACAAGAGCAGATGGCAAAGAGCCAAAATCTCATGGTTACTTTGTACTGAGGCCAGCCGTTAGCTTGGAAGTGATGATGTATGGGGGCTATTTTAAAGACTCTTTTTTTGAAAAATTTCATACTAAACATTTGAATTGCACTTGAAAACATAATTAACCAGGTTATTGAAGACATTAAGAAGTATGGAATTATATTATTTGTTACTAATGCTATGAAAAACATGGTAAAACCTAAGGGCATAGCACCAGGTCCTCCATTCCAAAATCTTGCAGGAGGAATATTAAAGTAAAGATCTATTATTTGAACCCCAAGAATAATTGAAAGAATTGGAATGAAATCATATTTCCCTTGTATAAGTAAGAGGAATATAAAGGCAAGATTAATGATAGTAAATATACCTATCATCAACCCATCTGCGCCATCAGTTAATTCTGCAGAATATATTGCAAACTGTCCAATGATACTAATTAAAACTAAAATGATAGGAGTAATATTTATAGTCAATATATTTGCTAATGAAAAAAAAGTAAACTCTCCTGTTTTATAGAGTAGATACATAACTCCTACATTTAGTAGTATGGAAAATGATAATTTTGCTATTCTCCATTCAAATGTTTCTTGAAAAGCTCTAATTTTTTCGTTATGTTTAAAACCATTTGTGAATATTACTACATCAATAAAACCCCAAAAACCAAAAAGAACAAAACCTATCAAAAAGACTTTAATCAAAGGTGTTATTGGAATTAGTAACAGTATCATTAGAGGTACTATTATCCATATTAATATTCCTCCCATATTAGGAGTTCCATTGGTAAGATTTGTTTTCATGATTTTCATAAAAAGGGTATTATCACCCTTGTCGTCTCCCATTTTGGTTTTTTTAATTCCACTAACCTGATTAAACTTATACAGGATTGAAATCATAATAGGGGCAAATATTGCTGATACAAGAGTTGTGAGAAAGAGGTAGTTTAAACTTTTCTTCAGAATTTCTATCATTATTTCCTGTTTCTAATTTATGTACTGTTTAAAATTATCTCATTTTTGTTTCTTTATTTCCATATCATCAGCAATACTTAAGAATATGTCACGCCATACAGGAACTGTTGTTAAACTTGCAAAGGATGCGTTTTTAGGTTCTTGTAATTTTACAAGCATTATCATTTTTGGATCTTCTGAAGGAGCAAATCCAATAACAGTATCATTCGTATATTTTTCTTGATAACCTCCATCTTTTGAAGCTATTTGGGCTGTTCCGGTTTTAGCTACTACGGAGTATGGTATAAGTTCTTTTCCGTAATAACCTAATGAATCATCTTTAACGGAGTTAGTTAATGTTTCTCTAATAATGTTAGCTGTTTCTTTTGAAGTTGTTCTAGAAAGAATCTGAGGTTCAATTTTGATGGTTTCTCTCTCATCCTTTATTTCTGAAATGATGTATGGTCTCATTCTTACTCCTTCGTTTGCAAAGGTACTAAATGCAGAGATTAGTTGTAAAGGAGTTGCAGAAATAACTTGGCCGTAAGATGCTGTTATGACGTCTAGCTTGGTCCATAGATTCTTTGGTTTAAGGTAGCTTGTTCCTTCCTCTTGTAATCCTATCCCTATAAATTCACCTATTCCGTAATCTTGAAGAGCTGAATAGAACTCATCAAAATCTATAGCTAGTCCTATTGTTGCAGCACATGGATTATTTGAATGTTTAAATATTAGAGATAGATTCAACAAGCCTGCGGCACGCCTGTTCCATGTATATATTTTCTGTCCTTTTAAATCAGGATATCCAGTTGCTTCATATAGATCAAGATAACCAGTAGGATCATTACATGTGTAATCTTTATCTATTACGCCAGTCTCCAGTGCAATTGCAGCTGTTATTGGTTTCTGAACAGATCCATATTCATAGACATCTGATACTGCCCTATTTCTTAATATCCAAGGTTCTGAAACTCTCCAGTATTCGTTAGGATCATATGAGGGGTAATTAGCCATAGCTATTATGGCCCCTGTTTTAGGATCCATAATTATAGCACTACCACTTTTTGCTCTACTTTCTTTAACTCCCTTTTCGAGAATACTTTCGACCTTGCTTTGTATATTGGGAATTATTGTTAATTTAAAATCTTTTCCTTCTCTAGGCAAAATAGGCTCGTACTCTGCTGTTAATATTACATTCCCGAAAGAATCTTTTTCTTCATATGAATAGCCCTGTCTTCCCGTGATGTCTCCATAATAGTATCCCTGTATACCGTATTGTCCTACAGACTCTCCTTCTTCATCTTTGCCAATAAAACCTAGAACATGTGAGGCTAAAGAATTATTTGGATATGTTCTTTTCTCTTCATTCTCAAAATAAAGGCCGAAACCTTTCGTCCCTGGTCCAAATATCTCTGCTTGTTCCAAAGCTTTTTTCTTTTCGGTAGAAACCTCTTTCATTAAAGATGCATATACAAAAGAGTCAGTGAGTTTCTCCTCTATCTCTATCATTTCCATATTTAGTATAGAGGCAACCTGGGCAACAAACTTATCTTTATGTGAGAAAAACAGCTCTCTTTCTTTCTCATCCATACTTAATGTTGCGTATATATTCCAAACTGGTTCGTCAACTGCAAGAACGGTATTGTCTGCAGCTGTGATAATGCCTCTAGTAGCAACCTGAGTCCTACTTGTTTTGTATTGACCTTGTGCCATATTTTGAAATTTTTCGGCAAAGAGTATTTGCCATCTAAACATTTGAATTATTACTAGAAGTGCAAAAAGAGTAATACCAACACCAATAATCTTTATATTAAAAGAAGTAGAAGATTTATTTGTTTTGCTTGTTCTTTTTTGTGGGGAAAGAAGACTGTTGAGGTTTCCCATATCTATCTTTCAGCTATGATAGTAGTATCTTCTATGTAAATAACAACTCTTTCACTGGAAGAGGATATATTTAATTCCTTGTTTGCTAATTCTTTTACTACATGAATAGAGTTTGTCTTAGCTATTTGTTCTTCCATCAGTCTGTTTTCTTCTATCAGATAGTTCTTTTCACTATTTAAAGATTGAAGCTGTATTCCCAATGGGCTTAGTATAGAACTAACAATTAGTTGTGAGAGTATGAAAGTGAATAAAGAGAAGAGAAATATTGTTAATCCTATGTTTTGTTTTTTAGTAATATGTCTCATACAGCTATTTTTTTACAATCGTTCTTAACTTGGCGGAAGCGGATCTAGGGTTATGCTTTTTTTCGTCGTCGGTTGGGGCTATGTGACTATTAAAAAGCATTTCCCCTTTTCCGCTTCCCTGTTTTTCTAAAATATAATTTTTAACAATGCGATCTTCCAAAGAATGGAAAGAGATTACTGATAACCTCCCATCTTTTTGTAAGATCTCAAAAGACTTATCTAGAGCAATTTCTAAGCTGTTAAGTTCATCATTCACCACGATCCGCAGGGCCTGGAAGACCCTGCGGGAAGGGTTCTTATTTGAACTAACAGCCGGCATTACTTTATAAATAAGCCGTGTAAGATCTCCAACTGTATTAATATTAGAGATATTCTTTTTAATATGTTTTGCTATTAAATTGGAATATCTTTCCTCTCCATATTTCCTAAATATTAGTGCTAATTCTTTTTCAGATAGAGCGTTTAACAAATCTTTTGCAGTTACGTTTAAATTGGTATCCATTCTCATATCTAAAGGTTCGTTTTCTTCGATATAGCTAAAGCCCCTTTGATTGCTCTCTTCTATTTGTCTAGATGATATTCCTAAATCCATTAATATACCGTTAGGTTCACGGTCGCTGTCTTTTAAAAGAGTTTGGATATCTTTAAAGTTGCCTTTTTTGATAACCCAATTCTTTTTTTGGGAGAGTTCTTTTTTGTAATATTCTTTTACAAAGTCGATTGCATTTTGGTCACAATCAAAGCTAAAAAGAAGTCCTTTTTCTGAGAGCTTGTTTAGGATTTCAATACTGTGTCCTCCATCTCCTAAAGTACAGTCTATGTAAAATCCATCGGGGGTAATATTTAAAGAGTCTATCGTCTCATTTAAAAGCACGGGAATATGTATTTTATTCATCCTTCTTCCTTTTCATCTTATTAATCTCTTCTGCTATTTCCTCTCCGTGCTCTTTCAAATATTCTAATCTCTCATTCCACTTATCTTTATCCCAGATTTCCACCCAGTTTATTAGGCCTATGAAAACGACATCTTCTTTAATAGTTGCATATTCTGAAAGGGATTGTGGAATAACAAACCTTCCTTGCTCGTCTAAGGTAATTTCTTTTGCTCCTCCTACTAAGAATCTACTCGTATCTCTAATATCTTTATTTATAAAAGAGCCATCTATCACCTCTGTTGCCACCTTTTTCCATAATTTCTCATTTACCACTAACAAAGCATTTTCATAACCCCTTGTTAGAATTAAGTTTTCCCCTAATTCATCTCTAAATTTTTTGGGAAGTGACACTCTTTTCTTTTCTCCTACTCTACTTTTGTATTCTCCTATTAGCATATTTTTAATATATCACCTTTCACCACTTTTTGCCACTTCTTTCCACTAATTTAACATTGACACACACCTCTGTCAAGTAAATAGTATTATGGGTTCAAATATAATTATCTAGGATACAGAGTGATCTTGATTTAATAGTAATTTGTTGTTTTTAAGCAGAATATCTTTTTTTCCCGATAGCTATAATTATTGAATAATTTAAAAATAACTAATATATTAAAAAAGGAATTAAAATGGTAATATATAGTGATGGATATACTATTGAAAGATTTAGCTGAAAGATTCCCTGAATTTAAGATTAAAAACTATAATGAGAGTGCTTACTTTGTAGGTTTTAGTCATGATTCTAGGACTATTAAGGAAAATGAGTTGTTTATTCCAATTATCGGGGAAAGGTTTGATGGACATAATTATATCTTTGAAGCATTTGAAAATGGTGCTTCTATGGCTATATGTCTAGAAGGAAAATATGATACAGATTGGGATGGATTAAACATGCCGATTATTATTGTTAAGTCTATAGAGGATGGATTACAAAAAATATTGAACTATGCAATTTCGCATATAACTGCTCCTGTTGTTGCTATTACTGGAAGTACTGGGAAAACTACAACAAAGCAGATGTTAACCTCTATACTGAAGACCCAGATGAAAGTTCTTCACGGTGATAAATCTAATACTGTTTGGGGTAATGCTGTGATACTTAGTCAGTATGATGATCATGATGTGATCGTTTTGGAGTGTGCTATGGATAGAAAAGGAGAAATTGCTTGGCATGTTAATGCTGTAGATCCTGATTTAGGAATACTTCTAAATATAGGGTATGTACATGCAGAAAATGTAGGAACTATAGAGGATGTGTACAAAGAGAAGAAAGATTTAGCAGATTACATGGAAAGAACAGGTAAACCTCTTGTTTTAAATATAGATGATGAAAGATTAACCAGGATATATGAGAATTATAGAGAAGGTGCAGAATTAATAACTTTTGGGCAAAGAGAAGATGCTGATTTTGTAATATTTGATATTAAAATAGATAAGTCTGGGACACATTTTAAATTTAGATATTATGATAATACTCTTTCAGTTAATCTCAAAATATTTGGGGAAGGATATGCCTACAATGCTATGGCTGCAATAGTAGCAGCAAACAGATTAGGGGTCTCAATAGAGAACTGTATAAAAGGTGTTGAGCAAGTAGAAAACAATAATGGAAGGTTTGAAAAATTGGAATTTGGAGATAGGATTACAATTGTAAATGATGCATACAATGCAAATCCAACATCTATGAGTATGGCCTTAAAAACGTTTGATTTAGTCTGTCCAAGGGATGATTATCATAGGATTGTAGTTTTAGGGGATATGAAAGAGTTAGGAGAAGTTTCTTCTGAAGAGCACAGGAAATTAGGAGAGATGGTTAAAGATTACAATTTTGAAGAGGTCTATTATGTTGGGGATATGTATAGTGATTTTAATTTTGGAGAGCATTTAGAATCATCTGATGAAGTGGCAGCTATGTTAAATATTAAGATAGAGATGATTA
>JAAZGF010000100.1 GCA_012511375.1 Candidatus Dojkabacteria bacterium
CTTTAGGACTATTCTATATATTGCCAATACTATTGGCCGTAAAAAAGAAGATTACTAAAAATTTTAGATTTATAGAAAGCTATCTTCTCCCAACTATGAGTTGTACCTTATCGACACTCCCCATATCTCTTTTAACTTTCAAAACTTTCTCAATATGGGCTGTTCCTGTTAATATGTTGTCTCTGCCAATAATGGAGGACATTATGTTATGGGGCCTATTATCAGTCCTTATGTATAATATACACAGGCCCTTCTCCTCTTTCATCCTGTTAGTAATTGATTTAAAGCTTAGCTATTTTGAATATATTGTTCGATTTGTTGAGAAGTTTAATTTTGGGGTTTGGGACTTACTAAATTCAGTAGAGATTCCTTTCTCCTTACTCTTTTTTGTGATCCTTTTCCTTACAGTAATATATTACTATCCTGTAGAACATGAAAAATACAACTACTATCTTAAAGATAGGTAAGGATTTTTTTGTTAAAAACATTATTAACATTCTGTTCTTTTCCCTTGCGATATATCTCCTTACTTTAAGAAGCAATTCTAATGGTAGTGGCCCCGAAATAGTTTTTTTTGATGTGGGACAAGGGGATGCCATACTGATTCAGCAAGATAATTTCCAAATATTGATAGATGGAGGTCCAGATGACAGGATACTTTACGAATTAGCTAAAAAAATGCCTAAGAACGATAAAACTATTGAAGTGGTAGTACTTACTCATCCACACGATGATCACATTAGAGGTTTAATGAATGTTTTGGAAGGGGATGTAGTAGAGAAGTTTCTGTTAAATAGGGTGGAATTTGAAAACAAAGCATACAAATATTTGCTTGAGAATTATAAGGATATATTAGTAGAGGTTGTTAAGGGAGATACAATACAGTACAGGGATATTCTTGTAACCGTGCTGTTTCCCTTTGATGAAGAGAGGGAGGAATATGCTAATTTAAATAATGAATCAGTGTTGTTGTTACTTGAAGTGTATGACTACAAGATATTACTTATGGGCGATGGGGAGGTTGAGTTGGAACAGAGACTTTTGGAAGATTTAGACATTGAAAATATCCATATTTTAAAAGTAGGGCATCACTGTTCCAAAACTTCTTCTTCGGAGATGTTTCTCAGAAGAGTGAATCCAATGATAGGAATTTGTTCCTGTGGCAAAGGTAATAGATTTGGACATCCTCATTATGAAACGTTGCAAAAATTTGAAATGCTCAATGTACAATATTTGATAACGTATATGGAAGGAAATATAGTGATTAAGTTTGATGATTTATGATAGAATGCCTTTAGAGCATGAGTTTTGTACCTGTAGCTCAATCGGATAGAGCATTGGTTTGCGGAACCAAAGGTTGTCGGTTCAATTCCGGCCAGGTACGTCCTCCCACTAACCTATAGAGCTTAGGGGTCTTGTTGTTTCTTTCTCTTTATGGCTTTAGATTATCATTTTCCCCTCAAAAATGGTAATATTGTCTTTGTAAAAGGGGCACCTGTAGCTTAACTGGATAGAGCATCGGTCTTCGGAACCGAGGGTTGGGGGTTCGACTCCCTCCAGGTGCGTTCCTATGCTATTATCTATACAACAATGGCAATAACTGACAAGATAGAAAATTTGATAAAAGATTCCCTTAAGAAGCAAGGGGTAAAGGATATTGATATTGTAGTAGAAATACCAAATGATGAAGATCACGGAGAGTATTCTTCTAATATAGCGATTGTTTTAGCCTCAAGATTAAAGAAAAACCCAGTAGAAATAGCGCAAGAGATAGTTGATACTATGGAGAAAGATATTGATATAGAGAGGGTGGAAGTAGTAAAGCCTGGATTTATTAATTTCTTTCTTTCAAATAGGTACCTCTTAACAGAAGCATCTAAGATAGTTGATAGGAAAGAGGAGTATTTCAAATTAAGTACTAGGGAAGGAAGTAAGGTGTTGATTGAATATACGGATGCGAACCTGTTCAAAGAAATGCATATTGGTCATCTGTATTCAAATGTAGTAGGAGAGTCTTTTGCAAGGCTCCAGGAGGCCTTGGGAGCTGAGGTGAAGAGAAGTTGCTATCAAGGAGATGTAGGTCTTCATGTTGCCAAAACTCTTTGGGGATTAGAGAAGAAACTAGAAGAGGATCAGCTACCTTTTGAGAAGTTAGAAACGTTTGATTTAGAGCACAGAGTTGAATATTTAGGACAGGCATACTCTTTAGGAGAAGAGTACTATACAGAGTTAAAGGATATTGTTGCTATAGAGGAAATAGATAATATTAACTACTACATATTCTATCTAGTTATAGATTCTTTAGAAAAGAGAGACTTTCGTAAATATGAGGAAATTAATCTTTTAGAGAAATACAAAAAAGGAAGGCAGTGGTGTATAGATTTTTTTGAAAAAATATATGAGAAGGTTGGAACAGAGTTTGATTATTACTTTTTTGAAAGTGAAGTTTGTGAACAAGGTTTGAAGATAGTGTTAGAAAATTTGGATAATATTTTCGAGAGGGATGGAGGGTCAATCGTGTACAGAGGAAATGAGGAAAAGAATCTTCACACGAGGGTTTTTGTTAACAAGTATGGGTTACCAGTGTATGAGGCAAAAGAGTTAGCATTGGCTTTGAAAAAATCAGAGATTATTGATTTTGATGAATCAATAATTGTTACTGCAGACGAACAAAGTGGCTACTTTAAGGTTGTTTTTGATGCATTAAGTAAAATTGATGAATCTGCGGCAGAAAAGATAAGGCATATACCTCATGGAAAAGTTAAACTTCCTGGAAGCAAGAAAATGTCTAGTAGAAAGGGTAATATATTAAGTGCAGAGTGGTTAATTGAAGAAACAAAGAAAAGGGTATTGGGAAAAATGGAAGAAAACAACGAGTTTGATACAGAGAATTTAGAGGAAATAGCTGAAAAGATAGCTATAGGGGCAATTAAGTATGCTTTTCTTAAAGTAGGGATAGGAAGAGATATTGTTTTTGATTTTGATAGCTCTATTACTTTTGATGGGGATACAGGGCCGTATTTGATGTATGTTTTTTCTAGGTGTAAATCAATTCTTGCTGAAGCAACTTCTTCAAGCACCAAGACTTTGTGTTTAGATTTATGTCTAGATAATATCTATGTGAAAAGATTATTTTCCCATATTGGCAAATACAAGGGCGCCCTGCTTGATTCAGCAAGTAATTACTCCCCATCAGTATTGTGCCAATATCTTTTCCAATTAGGTAAACATTTCAACTCTTTCTATCAAAATGTTAGAGTTTTAGATGCAGAGAGTGAGGAGAGGCAGATTCTTTTGCTTTTGGTTAATGCAACAATGATTGTAATGGAGGATGGTCTTAACAATTTGGGAATACCGATAGTAGAAAGAATGTAGTATACGGGGTGTAGTTCAGATGGCTAGAACGCTACATTCGGGATGTAGAGGTCGTCCGTTCGAGTCGGATCA
>JAAZGF010000008.1 GCA_012511375.1 Candidatus Dojkabacteria bacterium
AGGTTCTGGTAACTGGTGTCGAACAGCAGGAGCATTGACTGTAGCTGGAGCTTCAACCTCTCCAGTTGATCTTTCTGGGTATTGGGATATAACCACAGCTCTACCGGGGACTCTATCTGCATCTTGTACAAAAGGAACAGGAACTGGAGCTGGTACTCCAGATACTCTAACTGTCACAGGAGTAGGAGCATTAACTCCAGGAACAACCTATGGAGTTAAAATAAGTAATAATACTGGGATACTAGGGACTGCCAATGATACTACCAACACTCTCATGTATCTAGTTGAAATGCAATCAGGAAGCGTTATTGATTCTGGTGCTTTTAAGTTCAAGCTCTTAGCTGAAGATCAAGTAACAATAACAGCAACAGTTCAAGAAGCTCCCTCTATAACCTGCACTATTTCTCCAACTTCAGTAGATCTCGGGGTTTTGTACCCTGGAGGATCATATGCCACGGGAACAAACTCTATTACAGCAGAGACCTCTGCTTCGGCTAGTGGATACTACTGGGCAGTATATGGAAAAGGAAATGGGACCAATTCAGGTCTTTACAAGAGTACAGCTACTGTTTACCTATTACCATCTACATCTCCTACCGTAAACTTAGCTGCTATGGGAGCAGAGGGGTTTGGACTCACAGCCTCTACTCCTACACCAGCAAACAGTGGAACCGTTAGCGCAGATTTCGTTGATACTACAATAGGAAGATTTGGAGGTCTTGGTGCAAGTGGAACTCCTGGAGCCAAGTTACTAATTCAAAAAAACAGTGCACAAACAGCACAATCTAGCTCTACTATCACATATGGAGCAAGAGCAGGAAACACTGCCCAACCTGGAGCTTATACTGAAACAGTTACATTTGTTTGTGGTGGTTACTACTAATAATTAATTATGGAAAAAGAAAAAAGATACTCTGCCCCATGGTTAAACAAAAAAATAACTTTATTTCCTCTCTTGGCAGTAGTTTTTCTACTCTCTTTTAAAAGTTTTACTTTTGCACAATACCCACTTAATCTTGGACGTACTCCTGCATCTGAAAAATTACAATTACAACCAGGTGATACACACGATGGAGAAATTGTAATTTGGAATCTTTCTGAGAAAGCTATTAAATATCATGTCGTAGTAAGAGGTTTTAGACAAATAGAAAATCAACCAGGAACGGCAATAATGCTAACAGAGTCCGAAGAAGAAAGAACACTCTACTCCGCTTCATCTTGGGTTAAGGTTAGCAGAGAAGAAATAGATTTAGTTCCACACAAAAACGAAAAAATATTTTACACCATTGATGTTCCTGCAGATGCAACAAAAGGAGAATATTATGTGATTATTGCTTTTCTTTCTGAAACGGAATACGAAAGTATTGGAACTGCTGCATTCACAATCCTTGGCTCTGGTACACCAATACTAATTAAAATAGGAGATGAGTTTGTAGAAAGAGCAGAGCTTCTAAGTTTTGAGTCTGATAAAAATTTCTACGAATTCCCTATTGTTAAGTTTGAAACAAAGCTAAATAATGTAGGAGATACACATATAACTCCCGTAGGAGAAATTATCTTAACAAATATATTTAATCAAAGAGTTGGCTTAATTACATTTAATACTGCAAGGCAGAGTGTTTTAAGAGAGAACACAGGAATATACAATACTGATTGGGATTACGGTTGTTTTTTGACTAAAGATCGCAAACTCATCCTAGGTCCAATAAAAGCAGAACTGATGCTAACCTATCGTACCTTCCAACCTGGTTTTGCACCATTAATGGCAGAAACTACTTTTTGGGTCTTACCATGGAAGTACATTATAATAGCATTACTAATCATTATAATTACAATCATAGTATGGGCTAAGAGAAGGAAGGAGAAGAAGGAAGAAAGAGGAAACTTACCTAAATAACCTGGAATTATGAACTGTAAAAAACTTTTCTTTACAACAATGCTTTTTGTTTTGCTTTTTTTTCTGCCCTTTTCAAGTAAAGTATATGCTAACAAAGTCTTTCCTTACAAAACTGAAATAATCATATCAAACCAAGAGCGAACAAAAGAATCTTTTTCATTTAAAAATGAAAGTACAAAAGACATTAAGATAACTCCAGTCCCCTACTCCTTTGACTCTAAAAATGTTCAAATAATAGAGGATGGAGAGATATTTGTAAGAACAGATAGAGAGATATTTAATGTAAAACCAGAAGAATCAATACAACTAGATTTTGAAATAGTTCCTCCAAATAATATGGAACCTGGGACTTACTTTAACCTCATACTATTAGAAAAACAGGAAGAGGATGTCTTTTTACCAGAATTTTCCCCTTTAGGTGTAGTAGATACCCTTTCTCACCTAGTTGTATTACATATAGCGGATCCTGAGAGCTCTGTTTTTGGTATATCAACAGAATTTGCACAAATTAGTCTTAATATTCAACGAAAAGGAATTCCTTTTGTAAGACCGCTTAAGTTAAAGTATTCATATCAAAATATCACTAATTATGTACTTACTCCTATGGGTGAGCTACAGATATTCAATGAAGACAGTAAATATGAACCTGTTTATATCAAAATTAACGAAGAGGAAAAGAAACTTTATCCTGGAGATATAAAAGAAGAAGAATTTGAGGTTAATTTAACTAATATAGTTGATTTATTTGTAGTTAAAAAAGTAATAGGACGATTTTACAACGGAATTGACGAGAATTTTGTATCTCTTGAAGTTAGACAAGAACCTAACTATACACTTCCTTTATTTATAGGGGCTATACTGCTTCTAACAGTTCTACTCCTTAAATCCTTTAAGAAAAGGAAGAAGACTAAATAACCTTTTTCGTTGTCTTAAAACTAGTTTTAGCTACCTTCCCTAGCTCTTCTACTCCGTATTTCTTAACAAACTCCCTTGCAGGAGCAATAACATTAGATGCACCCTTTGGAAAACTGAAGTAGTATTCCTCTTCCATTTTGTCCATCTCTTCTAGGAATATCCCTCTAGCCAAGACAGAGGCACTTGCGATAGCCAAATCTGATTCTCCCTTATGGAACTGCATAAACTCTATACTATCACTTAAGGCTAAAGGACCTAATTCTCCTGTAATACGATCTTTTCTAGAGGAAAACTGATCTATTACTACTCTTTTACAATCTATATGCCTCTCTTTTAAATCCTTTAATCCCATTTCTATGACTTTGGAATGTTCTTTGGCCAAGAGAATTGCTACATTACCGTATTCTTTATACAGTCCATTATACTCCCCGGGGTATATGACCGAAGAGTAATAATATTTATATTTCTTCAAAGCCCCATATAAGTCTCTTATCTTTCCGTCAGAAAACTTTTTTGAATCCCCTATTCCCAGTGAATCGTATTCTTTCAAAAACTCCCTGTTAACAAAACAAGCAACGACAACTAAAGGCCCAAAATAATCACCTTTTCCTACCTCGTCAACCCCCAATCTAGGGACAGTATCACTTTCTTCTTTAATCCCTCCTATGATACCGCTGAAGTCTTCACTACCCTGAAAAACTACTTTCATACTAGTATAAAGGGTACACACAGAACCTTTATCATTTTTCATCCTTAAATTAACATACTCATTATCAATCATATTCTCAAACCAACCTTCTTTTAAAAGTTCTTTCTTTAAATTCTCAATCTCTTTTTGATTTAATTGTAATGATACTGTTTTTTGAGCCATACTATATCCTTTCTACCTTTTGTCCTTCAGGAGTATCTTTTACTATAAATCCTAAACTATACATCTCATCTCTTAGTCGATCCGATTCTTGATAATCTTTCGCTATCTTTGCTTTTTCTCTAAGACTTAATAATTCCTCTAGCCTACCATCTTCTATTCCTTCCTCTTTGACAGAAACCTTGTCTAGATCAAGTCCAAGCACCCTATCAAAATCTAATACTGTTGCTAATATATCTCCTTTTTGATTATTTGACCTAAGCAATTCATTTAGTATCGCTACTGCTTTAGACATATTAAGATTATCTTCCAAAGAATCTTTAAATTTCAGTACAAATTCAGGTAAAAGATTACCATTTTCAGAACCTAACTCAGTAATTCTTCTTGTTATAGCTATTCTTGCATTCCTAGCTCCCTCTAAAGCCTCATGAGAAAATTGTATTTTTGTTCTGTAATTAATTGAAAGGAGATAGTATCTAATATCCATAGGGTCAAAACCCATACCTACAAGATTAGGTAGATATGTTTTTGTACCTTTACTTTTAGATATCTTACTATCATCCTTGTTCACAACCCATTCATTATGTATCCAATATTTTACTGCTGGATGTCCAAATGCCCCTATATTCTGAGCTCTTTCATTTGTATGGTGTACTGGAATATGATCTATTCCTCCCGTATGTATATCAAAACTCTCCCCTAACAGAGCCACACTCATCGCTGTACACTCAATATGCCAACCAGGAAAGCCTACTCCCCAAGGAGAGTCCCAATTCATCAAATGTTTTTCATATTTCCCCACTTTTTTCATCCATAATACAAAATCTGCAGGATGCTTCTTTTCAGGATCTACCTCCACCTCCTCTCTTACCCCTACCTCTTTCTCCTCAAGAGCCTGTCCTGTAAATATATTGTAATCATCTACCTTAGTAACATCAAAATACAATGCTTGATCTGTCTCGTATGTATATCCATTCCCTTCTATCTTCTTAATTATCTCTATCATCTCTTGTATATACTCTGTTGCCCTAGGAAAGCCATACTTTTGAATATCTAGATGTGTTAGCCCTACAGGAAGTAATTCTCCATTTGGTGCTAGTATATTTAATGCTCTAAAATCCTCAATCACCGTATCTATATACTTATTAGCAATATCTATTGGCTGAACACCTTCTTTTTGAGACTGGATATCTAACTTATCTTCTCCAAAGTCACTCCCAAAATCATCCTCTGATGTCATATGCCCTACATCAGTGATGTTCATCACTCTTTTAACCTCATATCCCAAATACATTAATGCCCTATGTAGTATATCCCAATTAACATATGCCCTAATATTACCTATCTGCATTCTGTAATATACTGTAGGTCCACAGCTATACATGGATACTTGCCCAGTCTTAACAGGCTGTATCTCAACAATATCTTTATCTAGGGTACTATACAGTTTCATAATCATTTATTTTACACTGTAACTATCATTTTTGCTATTTTATGGAAATTTTCCTTAAAAAGAATACTACTAAATATCCGTTCTCCCTTCTAACGCTCTCTTTAATGTTAGCCTATCGGCATACTCTAAATCCGCTCCTGTAGGAAGACCCATTGCTAATCTTGTTATCTTAATCCTTTTCTCCCTGAGATAGGTTTTAAAAAGATCTGTGATGTAGCTTGAAGTAGCCTCCCCTTCCAAACTAGGATTAGTTGCAACAATAATTTCTAGTATAGAGCCCTCCTTAATATCTTCTAGTAGTTCTTTAACCCTTTTTTCTAATTCTTTAAACCTTAACTCCTCCTCACCAATACCCTCTGCTGGAGATATGACACCACCTAAAACAAAATACATACCATCATATACTCCAGATTTCTCAATAGCCACAACATCTATAGGTTCTTCCACTACACACAACTTATCTTTCTTTCTTAACTGGCTAGAACATATTGAACACTCCTCTTTATCTGTAACATTAAAACAACTTTTACAGTTTTTTACTTCCCTATCCATCTCCTCTAATGCTGATGCTAACTTAGTAGCATCCTTATTTGGAGACCTTAAATAGTGGTATGCCATTCGAGAAGCAGACTTAGGGCCAACCCCGGGCAACCTGCTAAACTCATTTATAACTTGTTCTACACTAGAAGGTAATACAGACATATTACTTGTTAAACATATTCTTTAATTGGTCCAAATCCATATCCTGAACCATTTCTTTTTGCAATTTCTTCTGACAATCCTTAAAAGCCTCTTTAATAGCCTTTTTTAACACCATTTCCATATCAGGAGAAAGATAATCTTCATCTATATGAATATCTTCAAACTCTTGAGCTCCATTCATATATATAGTAACCTTCCCGTTTTTAGACTCCCCTTTTAGCTTCTTCTCTCTCAATTTCTTTTGAAGTTTCTTAGCCTCATTTTGCATTCTAACCATTTCAATTGGGTTTATCATATTAGCACCAAAAAAAATTAAGTACTCATTACTTCTGTATTATATCCTAAAATGGAAATACTACATACCCTCAAATATAGCTTCTACATTTACAGCTACATTTTTTTCTTTCTCCTTAGGCTTTATTATCGGTAGTTTCCTGAGAACAAAATCTGCTTCTGACTTCTTAGATTTCATAGAAGGATTAACAACACAAGACACCTTACAATTTGTACCATATACTTTCTTAAACGTTTCTGATATGGCATTTCAACTCTTTGGCACTTCTATTCTTTCTTCATGAAATTTAAACGGAACCTCCAAATGTAAAATCCCTTTATTAAAATCCTTGACATTTGCACCACCTAAAAAGGCATAGAGATGGCCATTAAAAGGCTTAATTTCATTAATAAATTCATCCCATCTCTTGCTGATCTCATTAAGCGATACCTCTTTAATATCTTTCTCTTCCATCACCTCTTCCTTCTCCTCCTCCTGTTTCGGTTCTGTAATTCTCTTCTTCACATCCCTATTGACAATTTCTATTTCCCTTTCCCCATCTACTTTCATCATTTCCGGAATAATCATCTCTAACACTAAAGCTTGATTATTTGCATACCTTATTCTGTTCTCAGCATTCAAAAACAAATTTATCAATTTATATATGGTTTTAATATCTACTTCTTTTACAAAATCTATTTCTTTCTCTACCTTCCCCTTTATCTTTGCTATCAATATCTGCCTTAAAATATCTAAAGTATAGTTTGTAAACTGTTGTAAATTAACCCCATTCTTTTCTAAACTTCCAATAATATCAAGAGATTTACCCCCATCTCCTTTAACGAAACTCTTAAGAAGTAATATTACACTATCTCTTTCAGGTAACCCGAGAATCTTTCTTGCTTCCTCTGTAGTAATCTCATTAATTTTCTCATCTTGACCTGTATATATTACATCCAATATGGAAAGGGCATCCCTGTAACTACCTTTAGCATTTTGAACCACTATATTTAAAGCCCCCTCCTCTATTTTAATCTTTTCTTTTTTACAAATATCAGTGATTAATGTGGCTATTTCTTCATTTGTGCCAAGCCTAAAATCATACCTTTGACATCTAGAAAGAATCGTAGGTGGTAGTTTATGTACATCCGTTGTTGCTAGAATAAAGATGACATGTGCAGGAGGCTCTTCTAAAGTTTTAAGAAGAGCATTAAAAGCCTCTGTAGTTAACATGTGTACTTCATCAATTATGTACACTTTGTACTTACCTTCTGAAGGAGAAAACTCTATCTTTTCCTTTAACTCTCTAATCTGATCTATTCCTCTGTTTGAAGCTGCATCTACCTCTATTAGGTCCAAAAATCTCCCTGTGGAGATACTGATACAGGACTCACACTCATTGCATGGATTACCATCTGACTTTATCTTTTTACAGTTAACTGCTTTTGCTAGAATTCTTGCTGTAGAAGTTTTTCCTGTGCCTCTAGAACCCACAAAAAGATATGCTTGAGCTATTTGCTTTGTTTTAACTGCATTTTTTAGTAACTTTGTTACATGGTCCTGACCCTGTAATTCATTGAAGTCACTAGATCTGTATTTTTGATAGAGGACTGAAGACATGGTATATACTA
>JAAZGF010000101.1 GCA_012511375.1 Candidatus Dojkabacteria bacterium
CAACTATCTCTGGACCTTCAGTATCATCAGCTTTAAGAGGTAATTTAAGAAAACGGGAGAATGCAAAAAGAAGAAGAGAAACAACTACAAAAGTACAAATAGTACTTAATAATGTATTAAAGTCATTTAGTTTAAGAGCTAGTGCCATTATACAAGTAGATAATAATTATCTAATGGTTCTTAATGAGGGAGCAAATAAGTATAAGCATCCTGGAGGACACATTTATATAAATGAATCATTAGCAGAAGGACTAAAGAGAGAATTAGAAGAAGAGATTGGACTCAAGACAGAAGATTTTGACACACAGGATATTTTCTTTGATGCAGTTATAAAAGATGGTAATGTAATGATTAATTCTATCTTTAATATAAGAATTAATATGAGGACTGCAAAAAAGCTAATAGCTAAAAGTCCTCTCCCTATTAAACTATTCAAACTAGATGAATTAAATAAAGAAAATACATGGGAGTCTGAGATTAATGCAATTAGACAATTAGGAAAGAAATGAAAATTAATGGATGAGTCGCTAAAATTAAACAGCTAGCATACCCAGTAATTCCCTAATATCCTCTATTACGGGATATTTATCAGACAAATCTTTATTCTTAAACATAACAAGATTTTTAAACCCTACTCTCTCAGCACCCTCTAAATAGTCCAATTTATCATCAACAAACAAAATTTGATTTACAGGGATATTAATCTTTTTTAAAGCATATTCATATATTTCAGGATCAGGTTTCTCAAGACCTATCTCATGAGATATGAAAATATGAGAAAAGAAAGATTCTAAATCTTGTATTTTAAGTTCATGTGCTCTCCTTGAAGGAAGAGCATTTGATAATATACCAAGAGAATATTTAGGTGAAAGAGTAGTAAGTGTTTCAATAATACCATCCTTTAATGCAAAATCTCCCTTCATACGACACTGAGTCATTTTTTCTATTAATTCCGGATTGGGATCTATATTAAGTTCTATACAGATTTTCTTATGAAGTACCTGTAAATATATATACTCCTTCTCTACGGTATTGATATCTTTAAATTGTTGTTTTTCTTCATCTGTTTGTTCCTCTATTAATCTGTCTAAAAGTGCTCTGTATTCAGGTCTTGTTAAGTTTATTAATTTAGCAACATTCTCATCTTCATGAGTCCTTTTATATACAAGCACATTACCTACATCAAAGAGAATATATTTAATATTATTGTAATTCATGGTTATTTTTTAAAAATTTATTTCTTAACATTATAGCTTGTTTATCAATTATACTTTCAGATATTTCAGATTTATCTTATGATTTCGCAGATGCATTCTTTTTATCTTGTAAAACATGTGTCTCAATTGTAAGAATATAGATTCAAAATAAATCCTTCGTCTTCTACTCCTATATCCTTAGAATCTTTTAATATGTACCCCTCTATACTAAAATCCTTCCAATCAAATACATTTTTATGTAATATTGAAATAGAGAAATACAATGAAAATTAAAAAAGACACAGAAAAAAAAGGTTCATGGATAGAACAAACAGCAGACAGGATAATAAAGGTTTTTCCTGACAGAGAAATATATACCTTTGCTGCTGGAATAAGTCCTTCGGGAGTGGTTCATTTTGGAAACTTTAGAGATGTAATGACATGTGTACCCTTAATAGAGGAATTTAAAAGAAGAAATATTCCCGCTAAACTACTTTTCTCCTGGGATGATTATGATAGATTTAGAAAGATTCCAAAAGGAGTACCTGAGTCTTTTCAACAGTATATCGGTATGCCACTCTCTGCGGTACCTGATCCTACTGGTAAGACAGAGTCATATGCTAGACACTTTCAAATTGAGTTTGAAGAGGCAATGAAGAAATTAAGTATAGAGATGGAATATCATTACCAAACGCAAGAGTATCAATCAGGAAGATATGATGACCTTATGCTTCATGCAATAGAACACAGAAAAGAGATTGCTAAAATCCTGCTTTCTTTAATGAGTGAGAAAGGGAAAAAGAAGAAAGGTATTAATCCTGAGAAGTATATAGAAGAGTTCTATCCTCTCTCCATATATTCTACTTTCACAGGTAAGGATAATACAAAGATACTATCTTGCAATGGATACAGTATTACATATTACTGTAAAGATACAAAACAGGAAGAGACTATTGATTTCAGAGAAACCAAAAATGTAAAACTACAATGGAAAATAGACTGGCCAATGAGATGGAAAATAGAGGGAGTAGTATTTGAACCTGGTGGGCATGATCACGCTTCCCCTGGTAGTAGCTA
>JAAZGF010000009.1 GCA_012511375.1 Candidatus Dojkabacteria bacterium
GGATCTTCTAGATATGCTTTAACTAGAGCTGCATTTGTTTGTGTTACATTCATACCTATTCGATGGAGATATTCCTGTCCTCCTACATATCCAGCTATTTTTTCTTGTAAGTTTCTAGAGAGAGTACCTCCTCCTACAACAATAACTACCTTTTCATACTCTTCTGCTGCTTCATAGTACCAATTCTTAAGTTTATCCAAAACAACTTTATTCACATTCAAAAGATTATCATAAAGAACAGAACCACCTAACTTCAAGACTAAATTTTTTCCCATATTTAAAGACTTAAAATTAAAATAACTGCTATAACAACATAGAGGAATGGAGCTAAATAATCAAGGAGTTTAATCTTGCCTGCAAATCTAACATTCCAAAGAGATATGATTAAGTAGAATGCTAAAGCCCCTATTGCAGGAATTACAAAAATATTGTGATTCCAGAAGAAAAGGCTGATTATTGCTATAAACAAAGAGCAGAAAAGTGTTACAAATAATTCAAACCCTCCGAGCCTATCATGTATTTTTAATACAAAGGTTAAGAGAATGAAGGAAGAGATTACCGAAAGGGCTGTAAATACTTCCATACTGACCCCTATACGAACAAATGAGTTAAGCAAAAGATAGAATATAGTTATACACATAAAATCATAGATTGCCCGTGTTGCAAGTGCAAAGGAGTAAATTCTGTTTAAAGAACTCTTTATATTTAAGAAAAGAATAAGGAGAAATACCGTACATACTCCTAATATAATATGCCCTAGTAGCATATTCCTATTAAAGAAAAGAAATATCAAAAGAGAGATGTAGAAGATAGCAGGAAGGAGAAAATATTCAAAGAACCTTTTCTTAAAAGAAATCTTAACCAAAACATCACTATACTTTGACACTTTTTTACCAGAATAATCTCTAAACGTCTTAATAACCCATGTCTCCAAAAGCATTAAACCCAAGAAACCTAGAACAAGAAGAAAAGGCAAGGGAGCACCCAAAACAGAATGGTTAAATATCTGAGTTATCATCAATATGACAAACAGGTAAAAGAGATCATTTTTAATTTTTAACCTGTATTTCATTTTAGGCAGTTAAAGCATTTAATTAATTACTCCTGTAAATCCATTTAGTACTGCTATTGTTAAAATTAGCCACCAAACGCCTATCGTAAAAATCTCTCCTGTCACATCTTTTATTCTACCTATTCTCCAGTATACAATTATTTCTATTATTAATAATAACAGTACAAACATAACAATTGCTATACTAACTGCATTCCCTAAACTTAAGCCCATCAGAGGAAATACTTTTTTTGTAGAACTTTCTTTCTCAATAAAATATTCGGAGATATCTAACTTAGAACTATTTCCATATGCATCAGCTAGCATAATCATCACAGTCCCTTTTATTTTTTCTTCCTCTATTTCAAAAGATATGTTATTTGCCTCCGCTTTGTAATCCACTTCTATTATTTGAGAGCCTACTAGTAAACTAAATTTTTCCCATACTCCATCTACTGAAAAAGATACTTTGTATTTTCCTCCAGATTTCTCCACAAAAATACTTTTTGAGTTAACTAAAGGAGCTTTTGATGCTACTGTAAAAGAGACTTCTTCGGAGGAAACATCTTGTCCTTCCAATTTTGCTTCTATCCTATGTTCTCCTTCAGTCCAATCAGCATTTTTGTTAAATTCCCATTCAGAAGAAGTTGCTGAGACACCCCCTATCAGGGAGCTTTCTTCATATATTTGAACTGTATATTCTCCAGAGATATTACTTGTCTCCCCTTTTACATTCATAGAGGCATTTGTAACTATAGCACCCTCTTTAGGAGATGTTATACTTATACTCTTTATCTCTCCAGCCTCTCTGTTAATAATTACTTTTTTCTCAACTGAGGGTTCTGTTTCTAGATTTAAAACAGGAGTAGGAGCAGGGACATTTGGTACAGATGGTTCTACAGCAGAGCTACCATGAACATCACTAGTCAAGTTTCCAAACATTTGAATAACAAGAGTTGTTTGTTTCCCTAACAAAATACCATCTACTACCGCTACCCCTATATCTTTGTAATTCCTGCTAATGACGTTTTCTTTATGGGTAGGGCTAGCCATCCACGCTTCATGAAGACCCTCTGCTGTTCTAAACCCTTTTCCTAAGTTTTCTCCTGCATAAACATAATCATATCCCGCTGCCCTTATAAATTGCCACGGTGACTCACCATTGGGGCCAAAATGATCCCAATATTGCTCTTCAAACATATTATTTGCTTTAGCTAGAGCTGCAGCTGATAGCTGTGAATTAGGTTGTAGAGTATTTAAGCCCCAAGCAATTCTTTCACTGTTAGTTAAATTTATTATATTTTCAGCTGTTATTGTACTTGCCTGAGCATATCCTACCCCTAACAGTCCACCAAAACCATTTACAAGAACAAGTATGATTGAATAGCATACTATTGCAACCTTTCTGAGTAGATGTGGTTTGTAATTATTCTTCTTTGTTGGAACAAACAAACTTGTGAGCATATCCATATGTCATATAGTTTAAGATATTTATCTGAAGATGTGAAGAAGTCTTTACTCGGAAAAAAGAAAAGGACCCTAATGGGTCCTTCCTTCTTTTCTTTGTATTTCTTTTTTACAAAGAAACACCGGCAGTTCGTTACTTCACAGCTGCTTTTAAGCTCTTTCCTGCTTTAAATGCAGGAACTTTTGTCTGTGGAAGTCTAATTTTTTCAAGAGTTTTAGGATTAATTCCCATTCTTGATGCTCTTGTTCTTACCTCAAATTTACCAAATCCTGTTAAGAGAATAGAATCTCCTTTACTTAAAGCTCCCTCAATAGCATCTAATGTTGCATCCAAAGCATCACTTGCTTGTCTCTTGGTTAATCCTGTAGCTGCAATCTTGTCAATTAAGTCTTTTTTTAACATTTCATGTTGCCTCCTTTCTTTGAGATACTATACATCAAAAACCCTAAGTTAAAAAGAATTTGAGTATATCCAGTTCTAAAATAAGACAAATAAAAGGTTTCGTCAAGGCTCCTTTTTGTTATGGGGTATAACCTACACAGTGCAAGAACTTCGATATTAAAAGCTTTCTTAATGAACTAAAATACTCCTCATTAAACAAAGCCCTACATATCAATATCTCTTCTCAAAACCACTTTAAAAAGCCCTTGGTAACAACAATATCACACAAGTCTTAAAAAGGATTTCTTTCTGTTCAAAGTTTTTATAACTTTTAAGCATCTTAGAATTTGAAAGAATGGCTTAAAAACCATTCTCCTCCTATAGCAATTGTTACTAGAAGATAGCTAAAAAACAGCTATTTTGCCACATCTATCGCTCTTATTTCTCGTATTACAGTAACCTCAACATTACCTGGATAACTTTGATTCTTTTCGATTTCCTCTGCTATATCCTTAGCCATTACCTTTGCATCATCATCCGATACTAACAAAGGCTTAACTATAACACGTACCTCTCTACCTGCCTTTATAGCATAAACCTCCTCTATCTTATCTTTCCCTACTTCCTTTGCTGCCTTCTCTATTCCCTCTATTCTTTGAATATACTGCTCATAACTATCTTTTCTAGCTCCTGGCCTTGATCCTGAAATCGCATCTGCTAAGTATATTACTACTGCTTCCGGAGTTTGAGGATCTATGTCCAAGTGATGTGCTTCTATAGCATTTATTAATTTTTCGTCTAATCCATATTTCCTTGCAACCTGTCCAGAAATATGATGGTGAGGACTATCTACCTTATGAGAAAGTACTTTACCTACATCATGTAATAGTGCTGCCCTTTTTGCTAATTGAACATCAGCACCTATTTCACTTGCTAAAACTTCTGCAAGCCTAATAACTTCAATCGTATGCTGCATTAAAGATTGCCCATAACTAGATCTATATTTCATTTTCCCTACTAATTTCATTAAACCTAAATCTATATCAGGCCAATTTGCCTCATCTGCAAGAATTTGGCCATTTTTCTTTATCTCTTTTGATATCTCATTCTTTGCTCTTTTAACAGCATCCTCTATTGAACCTGGATGAATCCTGCCATCTGCTATTAACTTAGTCATAGCAACATAAGCGATTTCCCTTCTTAGGGGATCAAACGAAGACAAACCAATAGAGTCTGGAGACTCATCAACTATAATATCTACTCCTGTTAATTGTTCAAATGCTCTAATATTCCTTCCCTCTCTTCCAATAACTCTACCTTTAACCTTATCATCTTCCACTTTAATAACTTTAGTGGTTGTTTCTGCAACATAGTCTGTAGCAACCCTTTGCATAGATTCAACAAGTATTTTCTGAGCCTCCTCTTCTGCTATTACCTCTATATTTTTTTGTGCCTGTCGTATCTTTTTTGCTTCATATTCTACGAGATCTTTGTCTACCTCTTTCATCAATCTTTCCTTTGCTTCTTCTCTTGATAGTCCTGATATCTTTTCTAATTCTTTTTTTAACTGAGCTCTGTTTGTTTCTAATCTTTTAAGACCTTCTTTAAGACTACTCTCCTTTTGTTCTATATCTTCTGTTTTTTCATCTAAAATTTTAGATCTTCTATTTAATTTCTTTTCTCTTTCTATCAAAAGACCTTCATGCTCTGTACTCTCTCTTCTCATCTGCTTTATTCGGTTTTCCTCCTTCTCTTTCATCTCCCCAATCTCTTGTTCTGCACTTTCGAACTTCTCTTTCATCAACTTTTTTGCTGCTTCCTCTATATCCTTCTCTGGGATATTATCTACCTTTACCCAATGAAATGCGTATTTTAAAACAAGCACTACAGTAACAGTAGATACAATCGCGGTAAGCAGGACAAACAACACTGTTTCCATGTATCTAGAATTTAAAATTTAAATTGTCTGCTAATTAGACACCTTTGGGATATGAAGCGGCCGTACAGCCACGATTATAGTATAACGACAAAAATTTTCCGTTAATTGTTATAAATTTCATTTAAAATATTTTTTCTTAAACTTTCAATTACCAAAAGAGTCCTTTTAACAATGACTTCTCCAATGATATCATTTTTTTTATATTCTTACCATAGCAATTTCCAAATTATTCAGGGTCTGACCCAGATCAGACCCATTTAACCTAAATTTAACATCTACCTGATATATTTGGATATGCCTAGGACAAAAAGAAATTTCCAACCGAATAGCTATTATCACATCTACAACAGAGGGAACAATAAGGATGCTGTCCTGAAACACTCTTCGGATAAACAAATTTTTGTAAACCTACTTTATCGTCACAAAAACGAATGTAATATCAAACTGGTCAATTACTGCATAATGGACAACCACTTCCACCTGATTGTAAAAACTAACAAAGACCCCAAAAATCTTTCGAAATATATGCAAAAAGTCTTAACTAGTTTTGCAATACAAATAAACAGGAAGCACCAAAGAATAGGACACGCTTTTCAAGGAAGATACAATGCAAATTTGCTCCCATACAAGAAAGATTTCATCAGAGCTAGAGATTACATTAACAAGAACCCTGTCGTAGAAGGACTGGTTCGAAAACCTTCGGAATATCCTTGGTTAAAGGATTAGGGAGCCTATTCGAAAACGAAACGAGGGTCAGATCTGGGACAGACCCCTATATCCTCAATTCCACGCATGAGATTTTGATAATAGGTAAGGTTATGTATCGTTGTTAAAGTCATAGCTGTAGCCTCTCCTGCCTTTAGCATATGGTGTA
>JAAZGF010000102.1 GCA_012511375.1 Candidatus Dojkabacteria bacterium
CAATGACATGGATTATGGGAGTTGCCGTGGCAATACTTCTCACAGTCATCATAATAGTGTTTGCGATAGCTACTCCTAAATTTAAGTTAGTACAGAAACTCGTAGATAAGCTAAACCTTGTAACTAGACAGAACTTAACAGGATTGAGAGTGATAAGGGCATTTAATACAGAGAAGTATGAAGAGAAGAGATTTGATAAAGCAAATAGAGATTTAACTAGTATAAATCTTTTCATAAATAGAGTTATGGTAATGATGCAACCCCTTATGATGCTTCTTCTAAATCTCACAATGATCTCCATTATTTGGGTAGGTGCACATCTAGTAAATAGTAATGATTTACAAATAGGAGATATGATGGCATTCATGCAGTATGCTATGCAAACAATAGCATCATTCCTTATGGTATCCATGATATTTATCCTCATACCAAGAGCATCTGTATCAGGACAGAGAATAGTGGAAGTGTTAGATGAACAACTCTCCATTAGGGATCCTAAGGAATCGAAGAAGAGCACTAAGAAAGAAAAAGGAGTTCTTACCTTTGATAATGTTACATTTAAATATCCAGATGCTGATGTCCCAATACTACATAACATATCATTCACTGCAAAAGCAGGAGAGACTACAGCCATAATTGGAGGAACAGGAAGTGGTAAATCTACAGTCATTAATCTAATCCCTAGACTCTTTGATGTAACCTCAGGGCAAATATTAATAGATGGGGTAGATATACGAGATATGAAGCAGAAAGAATTAAGGGGAAAGATAGGATACATACCTCAGAAAGGGGTACTTTTCTCTGGTACGATTGAATCAAATATTAAATATGGACAACCCAATGCAACAAAAAAAGTAGTTAAGAAGGCAGCTCAAATAGCACAAGCAAGTGAATTTATAGATAAGCTAGAGGAAGGATACAAAGCTCCAATAGCACAAGAGGGAACAAACGTATCAGGAGGACAGAAACAGAGAGTATCCATAGCAAGAGCTATTGTAAGAAATCCAGAGATATATATCTTTGATGATAGCTTTTCTGCATTAGATTTCAAAACAGATGCAAAATTAAGAAAAGAGTTAAAGAATGTAACAAAAAACTCTATTGTAATAGTAGTAGCACAAAGAATTGGTACTATATTAGATGCGGAACAAATTATTGTATTAGATGAAGGTAAGATAGTTGGTATTGGTAAGCATGAGCAGTTAATGAAGACATGTGAGATATACAAAGAGATAGCATTATCACAGCTTTCACGAAAGGAGTTAGGCAATGGAGAATAATAAACAGGAAAAAATTCAAAGTAGACCAAAGGGACATGGTCCAATGGGAATGATGCGTGGTGGAGAAAAGCCAAAGGATTTCAAAAATACAATGAAGAAACTACTTAAGTATATCTCCCCACATATTAAGTCTCTAATAGTCGTTTTACTCTTTGCTGTTGCTAGTACAATTTTTACAATTCTTAGTCCAAAGATTCTTGGAAAGATAACTAATCAAATAGTGGATTATTTTACCAATATGTTTGTTTATGACAAGATAGTAGAGAATCTTCCTGAAGGAATGAGTATTCCTGAAGGTACAACAGGTGAAGACTTTCTAAAAACTGTTCCAGAAGAAATGATAGCAAATATCTCAGAGGATAAATTGGAGAAGGTAAAGGGTGTAGATCTATCCAAGAGGCCTGAGATCCAGTTTGATGTTATTGGAGAGATTGTTTTGTTGTTAATTGGTATATACCTTCTTGGTACTCTCTTTTCTTTCATTCAAGGTTGGATTATGTCTAAGGTATCTCAGAAGATTACATATGAGTTTAGAAAGAATATATTAGCGAAGATTTCTAAATTACCAATCAGCTATTTTGATAAGCAAACATATGGAGAGGTATTGAGTAGGGTAACAAATGATGTTGATACTGTAAGTCAGAATCTAAATCAAGGATTAATTCAGATAGTTACCTCGATAACAACCCTTCTTGGTATCTTAGTGATGATGCTTACCATTAGTGGTCTTTTAACTCTTGTTGCTGTTGTCATTCTTCCAATTAGCTTTCTGCTAATTATGATAATTGTTAAGAAGTCTCAGAAGCTTTTCAAAAGACATCAAGATGCCCTAGGAGAGATAAATGGTCATATTGAAGAGATGTATGGAGGTCATAGCGTAGTTAAGGTGTTTAATGGAGAGGAGAGATCTTTGAAGAAGTTTAATAGTATCAATACTCACCTGCATGATAGTGGTTGGAAGTCTCAATTTCTTTCGGGTTTGCTTTTCCCTATTATTAATGTAGTGGGTAACGTTGGATATGTAGGTGTTGCTGTTTTAGGAGGGAAGTTGGCAATACAGGGCAGTATTAATATTGGTGATATACAAGCCTTTATTCAATACATGAATCAGTTTACTCAACCAATAACTCAGGTTGCTAATGTTACAAATATATTACAGTCAACAGCTGCTGCAGCAGAGAGAATCTTTGAATTTTTAGATGAGAAAGAAGAGATTAAGGATGTAAAGAACCCTGTTGTCCTAAAGAAGATTAAGGGTGATATTGAGTTTAATAATGTAGTTTTTGGTTATGAGAAGGATAAGGTAATTATTAAAAATTTTAATGCAAAAGTTAAGGGTGGGCAGCAGATAGCTATTGTAGGTCCTACTGGTGCAGGCAAAACAACAATAGTTAACCTTCTTATGAGGTTCTATGATGTGAATAGTGGTTCTATTAAAATAGATGGGGTTGACATTAGAAGTATGAGAAGATCTGATGTGAGAAGAATGTTTGGAATGGGCTTACAAGATACTTGGTTGTTTAATGGTACTGTAAAGGAAAATATCGCTTACGGTAATTTAGATGCAAAGGATAGTGATATTATTACTGCTGCACGGGCTGCTTACGCTGATCACTTTATCCATACTCTTCCTGATGGCTATGATATGGTAATTAGTGAGGAGGCAGATAATATATCTCAAGGAGAAAAACAGTTACTTACAATTGCTAGGGCTATGTTAGCTAACCCACCAATGCTCATATTAGATGAGGCTACTAGTTCTGTAGATACAAGAACAGAGGTTCTGATACAGTCTGCTATGGAGAAACTTATGGAAGGGAGAACTACCTTTGTAATAGCGCATAGATTATCTACAATTAAGAAAGCAGATCTAATTCTTGTTATGAATAAAGGAAATATTGTAGAGAAGGGTACACATTCTAAATTACTTGAGAAGAATGGCTTCTATGCTGAACTGTATAATAGTCAGTTTACCCAGTAAGAATATTAAAATAATAGTAAATACTATCTAAACTTGACAAGTATAATAAAGTCCCATATATTTAAAGTAGCTAAATTTAAACTGTCATATATATGGATAATATAGAGAGTCAATCTCCGGATATGCTTGCAAATGATGCTCCAGTAGAGAATAGTTTTCCAAGTTTTGCAGAAACTGTAGCTAGTGTTGTTCCTGAAGTTCCTTCTGTAGCAGAGACTTCTCCTGTAACAGAGGCCCCCATTGACTATTCACGAGGCCCCTTTGTTAAAGCTGATGCACAAGAGAGTCTTCAAGAAATGCAAGAAACAGGAGAGAAATTGATTGAAGCTGAAGAGATTGCAAAGCAAGCAATAGTAGAAATAGAAGCATTAAGAGGTGTATCTCCAGTCATTGTAGAAGCTAGTAGGAAAGCCTTAGAAGCAAATGCAAGATCTCTAGACAGAAAAGCTTCCCATGCATCATTAGAAGGAAAGTTCTGGGGTTTTGTCTCTAAATTACCCATATCTCGTTCGGCTAGCATAGCGGCTAGAGAGAGAGCAGAGAGTTCTTTGGGAGCGGCAGTAGATGTTGTTAGAGAGAGTGGAGAGCTTCACCGAGCTATGTCTCCAAGAGCAGAGGTTGACCATGAGAGGAGTCTTGCTGCAGCAAAACTTACACTGGAAAAAGGTCTAGAGCCAAGAAAGCTTACTCTTAGAGAGAAGATTTTTAATTATGCAAATGAGAAGATGCTTAGTGCAAACTTCAAACATGAAAGATATTTAGAAGCAGCAAGTATTGTTAAAAGAAATATTAAGTTTATCACCGGGAAGATAGAGGGAGAATTAGGAGGTATGGATGTTTCAGAAACAATGGGTCTTTTCAACAAGGCAGCTGATTTGGGTAGAGCTCAGGTGGCATTTGAAAGAGCAACTCAAGATGCACAAGATGCAAACTACACAGGTTGATTTAGATCTCTTTATTTAATATTTTAAGCAAAACAAAAATGACAGAAGAACTAAAAAATGCAATTCAAGACCTAGTTCTTGAGATGGAACAATTAGACATATCAGAAGAGGCGAAAGAGGCCAATCTTGAGTTAATAATGAAAGTTTTAGAGGATCCTACAACACCTAACCTACAAGCCTTAGTAATAACCTTAGAAGCTCTAGGAGAACTAAGTAGTCTAAGGGTTAAACAGACAATTGATGACTTAAAGGTGGCTGTTGATATGTAGTTAGAAAAAACAGAATTCTTAGAAGCACTATTGTATAGTGCTTCTTTTGTTTAAAGGAGGATAACCTATTCAGTAGCAGTATATGGATGCTTACCAACCTTCTTGTTTGTTAATACGTACATAGAAAGTAAAGGAAGATAGTGGAATGGCCAAGATAGAAAAACAAAAAGAGGTATTTTAAAAAGCTGAATATCTGCATATGGGATATTTGTGTAAGTCCATAAATTAAGAGGAATATTCCATACTTCCATAGGAATACCAAGTAAAATACAAGCGAGAAGTACTGCCAAGAAAGGGGATAGATATCCTCTAAACAAAAGATTTAACAGCATCTCTTTTTTTAAGAAAAAACCAATACAATCCATAACTATCCATATGCATGTTCCTAACATCATAGTTATGAAAATATTTGTTTCTAACTTTATCTCTGTATTTACAGAATGAGAGAAGCCCCCTATCTTTAAGTGAGCATTGTAGTAATGATAGAAAGCATAAAGGATACCTACAATTCCTAATATTAGAAATATAATGTGTAACCACTTTATTAATTTAGGAGAGGTCTTTCTAATACGAAGTTTTTTAAAATACTTGTCTAAGATAGACTTACATGCATAGTAGCTTTCTGCAATTATTAAGAAGTACAGTATAAATCCAGGAACAAAGAGAATGAGATAAATAGTAGGAGTGAAATAGGGGTATATGAAATTTTTAGTAACAATACGAACTAAGAATTCAAAAATAATGCCTGTTAGTACTGCAGCTAAACTAAATGTTTTGGAAAGCTTTGAATCCTTATCGTTAATTAACAGAGAACTACCTGAGAGTTTGTAATCTAAACCATCAAAAAACATAATACAGCCAAGACCAAAGATAGAGAAAGATGTAGCAAGTATTAGTAGTGAATGTTGTTCTTTAGGGATTAACCAAACCAAAAAAGAGATCGCTACTAAGAGCAACCCCCAAAGGTAGTTTGTATCTTTTTCCTTAAGGATATTCCTTACTAAACTTACTGGATTAAACATTTTCTGATGATAACCATTCAGTATTGTAAAGTCAATTGTTTAAGACTGCTATCACACCCTTTTCGTTAGTAAAAGGATATATTTGCTATCTATTCAGAGTGTCAATATAATGGTTGCAATATAATATAAAAGCTACTTAAGATGAAGAATGATAGTAGTGAAAGTATCCAGTTTAGAAACGAGTACTCAAGTGGGATTAGAACATTTAAAGAGGTTAGTAAAGAGCAAGAATCTCTAAATGCCAAACTCTTAATACAGGCAGGTTTTGTCAATCCAGAACTAGCAGGAGTATATACATATACGAGGTTAGGGTATGAGGTTTTAAAGAACATAGAGAATTTAACAAGAGAACATATGAGTAAGTGGGCAGGAGAGATACTTATGCCATCACTACATCCAGTAGAGAATTGGATGGTAACAGATAGATTGGAAACCATGTCCTCTCTTTTTGAGGCTAGAGGAGCAAATGATATTTCTAGAAAGAATAACTCTTCAAGGTACGTACTAGGTCCAACTCATGAGGAGATAGTTACACCTTTGGCAAAGAAGTATATTAAAAGTTACAGAGATCTTCCTTTAGCTTTGTTTCAAATTCAAACAAAGTTTAGGAATGAGGCTAGACCAAAATCAGGCCTGTTAAGAAGTCGGGAATTTAGGATGAAAGACCTTTACTCATTTCATCAAAGTGAAGAAGAGCTATTGGAATTTTACGAGGTAATGAAAGAGGAGTATATGTCTCTGTTTGAAGATTTAGGTTTAGCAGATGATACATATATTACATTAGCAGAGGGTGGTGATTTTACTAAGGAGTTCTCTCATGAGTTTCAGACATTAATTCCACAGGGAGAGGATACTATATATTTAGATAGAAAGAACAAGATTGCATACAACAAGGAGATTGTTAACAAGGAAAATGAGAAAAAATTAGGAGTAAAGTTTGATGACCTAGAGCAGGTACTAGCATCTGAGGTGGGGAATATATTTCCACTTAATTTAAAATTGTCTAAGCCCTTTGATTTAACATATATGGACAAGGATGGCTCAGAACAGCCTGTATATATGGGTTGTTACGGTCTTGGAACATCACGTTTAATGGGTGTTATAGCAGAAAAGTTTTCAGATGAGAAAGGTTTAGTTTGGCCTGAAAGGATAGCACCTGCTAAATATCATATAGTTACTCTGTTTGAAAAGGAATCAGACGAGCAGTATAAACTATCTAAGAAACTGTTTGATATCGTAGGAAAAGATTCTCTTTGGGACAAGAGGAGAAGGGTGAGTGTAGGGGAGAAATTAAATGATGCAGATTTAATAGGATGTCCTTACAGAGTCGTTATTTCTTCTGATAGTATTAAGAAGGGAGGTATTGAAGTAAAGAGACGAACTGAGGAAAAAGGTGAAGTGATGTTAATAGAAGAGTTTCTAAAAAGATATGTAAAGTAGGGATGTATTACAC
>JAAZGF010000103.1 GCA_012511375.1 Candidatus Dojkabacteria bacterium
TAATTTCAGGATATGTTACCAAGAGGTACTGTATATTCATAATGAGATCCATTAATTGTTCTCTTGCTAGTTTAGGTTTTCCTCTGTATCCATCTATTATCATAGAGACTTTTGTTTTAGAAAGAATTGCATCTATCTTATCTCTATTTTCTGGGACAAGTATATGCCTAATATCTTTGTAAACCTCTGTATATATACCTCCTTGTCCTATTGCTAAAAGATGACCAAAACCAAGTCCATCCTTTTCGTATATGTCCGTACCTCCCTCTCTGTTAGCTCCTATAAAGAATTCCAGTTTACCCTCTATCATTTCCTGAATTAAAATTTTTGGTGCTACATTGCCTGTCTTTTTTGTTATTGTATCTCTTAACTCATTGTACTTCTCTTCAAACTCACTAATAGTCCTTATATCAAGATGGAGACCCTGGTAATCTGTCTTATGTGCCAAATCATCAGAAGTAGCTTTAATAGCGACGGGGAAAATGGTAGAAGCAAATTCTATTCCTGTCTCCAAACTACTAACAACCATCTGTTTAGGAGTATCTATCTTAAACTCTTGTAACAGCTTAATACCTACATCTTCAGGAAGTACTGAAACTTTTTCTTTAGTAATGTACTCTTCTAAAACCTTCTTGTTTTTAGGTTTTCTCTTGTAGTCATCAGAATCTACTATTTTAGTCAGCTCCTTGTTCTTTTAATAATCAGAAATTTTTGATATTAATCTAATTGCTTGTTGGATATCATCAAATGAAGGGCAATTGTTTTCTTCAAGAATTCTTTTTCCTGATCTAACATCTTTGCCACCTAAGAAACAAGTATATATGGGTTTAGAAGCTGTTTTAGAAAGATCTGCAATTACTTGTGCAGTAGCTTCTATCTCTGTGATTAACTGGGGAGTTAATATTACTAAAATACTGTCAACAGAGATTTCTTCTAGGAGATCTTTTATAACATTCTCATACCTGTCACTTTTAGCATCTCCTAATATGTCAACAGGGTTTGTAAGAGTAGTTTCTTCGGGTAGATATTTTAGAAATTTTTCTCTAGTTTTTTCATTTATTTGTCCAAGTTCTAACCCTTCAGCCTCTATTCTATCCACTGCTATTATCCCTGGTCCCCCTGCATTGGACACTATTCCAACTTTTTTTCCTTTAGGTAATTGTCCAGAATCAACGAGGCTCATAAGTTGAAAAAGCTCTTGTGAGTTCTCTGTAAAAATCATATTACTTTTTTTAACTGCAGCAATTGTTGTATCAAAGGAAGAAGCTAATGATCCTGTATGAGAGATGATAGCCTCTCTTGCTTTTTCTGAACTACCAGGGGCTATAATGAGGACTGGTTTTTTGGCTTTCTGAACTAAAGTTACGAACTCTTTTCCATCTGTAAATTCTTCTAGATAGAGAGCTATTGCTGTAATGTCTTTGTCTGATACAAGCATTTCCATTAGCTCATTCTCATGAATATCTGCCTTGTTCCCTAAAGATATTATATGGGAGAAGCCTAAACCCTTTTCACATGCCATGTCTAAAACAGCAGCACAGAAGGCTCCTGATTGAGATATGAAAGCTATTTTCCCATTCCCAGGATTTTCTCTTGCAAATGAAAGATTGATTTTTGCCTTGTTATTAATATATCCTAAGCAGTTTGGACCTAGGAGTCTGATATTTTCCTTTTTAAGTTTTCTTTTAATTCTCTCCTCAAGCTCTTTGCCCTGCTCTCCTACCTCCTTAAAACCAGCTGATATTATTACTACACCTTTAACCTGTTTTGTAACACATTGATCTATGACGTTTTCTACGAACTGATGTGGAATAGCAATACAGACCATCTCTACATCTTCTTCTATTTGAAGTATATCTGCATATGCCTTTCTTCCTTGTAATTCCTCGTAGTTAGGGTTTACTGGATATATTTTACCATTGTATCCTCCCTCTATTAGGTTTTTCATAATTACAGACCCTATTTTCTCAGAGTCTTGAGAAACACCAACGATAGCTATAGATTTGGGGGAAAATATATTTTGTTCCATTTACTATTCAAAATATTTTAAAAGGTGAGCAGTATCTTGTATTTTGACTTCATCTACCAGTTCAGTAAGAGTATCTTTTCTATTATGTACTCTCTCATAGAAACTCTTAAGAGTATTATTCCTATATATTATACCAGTATATATAGAAGAGTTGTCTAATATCTCTGTAGCATTTTTTAGAGATAGATTGTTGTAGTTTTCTAAGGAGTCTGTCTTTTTAATGTTTTGTATTGCCCACTCCGGAGAGAAATCTTTGTTGTATTTGGGACATATCTGTATGACTTCAATAACGCTACATCCGTTGTTTTCTATTCCACTCTTAATTATTTCGGAAAGCTGTAGTGGATCTGTGGAGGTACCTCTTGCATAGAAGGAAGGGTCTAAGGAAAGTATGAATTTTGATACATTCAAACTTCTCTCTGGTCTTCCCTTTGGTAATCCATACATGGGTTTTTCTTCTTGTGTGCTAACTGTGGCTTGTCCTGTTGTTAATGCAAAATTCTGATTGTTATGAATCAATATTGTAATATTGTAGTTAGCTTTTACAGCGTGAATTAGGTGGTCTATTCCTTCATGAAAGCATGCTCCATCTCCTATATCTGCGATAACGGTAAACCTCCTGTTTGCTAAATGTGCACCTACAGCTAAAGGTATAGATCTGCCATGTAATCCTTTAAATCCATATACATTTATTTTGTCAGCTCCATTCCCGTTACACCCAATATCAAAAGACATAAAGAGTTCAGAAGGAGAAATGTTAAGTTCAACAAGAGCTTTTTTAAGTGAAGCATGTAGAGCAAAGTTACCACATCCTGGGCACCATGTTGGTGTATTTGTTGAATTGTAATCTTTAATAGTAAGAGACATTTAATTGTTTAAAAAATCTAAAATATCTTCTACAAAAAATGGTCTTCCATCGTACTTAAGTAATCTTTCTTTAAATATATATCCTGTTTCCTGAGTAATCAAAGAGCCAAATTGTCCTGTTTGGTTGTTTTCTAAAAGAACTATTCTTGTTCCTTTCTCTATGAAGTCCTCTAAAGTTTTAGTTTTTAAAGGGTGTACATACTCGTAGTGTAAATAGCTAATATCATTTCTGTCCTCTATAACATCAAGAACTGTATTCTTTACACTACCCCAACCTACAAATAGTACTTCAGGAGTAGATTTTCCATACAGTTTGGGTTCAGGTAAATGTTCTTCTAAAAGAGATAGCTTTCTCATTCTCTTTTCTGCCATTAGTAAGGTGTCATTACTTTCCTCTGTAGAAGTTCCATCTTCAGTATGCTCGTCACTGTTGTGTATGTATGGTTTTTTCTCTTTTGAAGGAACCCACCGAGGTGAAATTCCAGATTCAGTAAGTTCGTACCTATTCTCTCCTTCGCTTAACCCTCTCATTATTTCACTCTCTTTAGGTAAGGATTTAACACTAAACAGGGATTCTGATATTTGTTTTTCTGAGAGTACAATGACTGGGATTTGATATGTCTCTGCTATATTAAATGCTTCTTGTATTAAAGTGTATCCTGAAATAGCATCACTTGTAGCTATTACACAACGAGGGAAGTCTCCATGTCCTCCTTTTACAGCAGTGTTTAAATCTCCAGCTCCTGTCCATGTTGGAAGGCCTGTCCCTGCTCCTGTTCTTTGAGAGAGAAATATGACTAAGGGAGTTTCTGAAATCCCAGCACATGAGATAGTTTCAATCATTAAATCAAATCCTCCCCCAGATGTACCTACTAATGCCCTAGTTCCCATATACATACTACCCATAGCCATTTGTACAGCTGTTATTTCATTCTCTGCCTGTTTAACTAATATCTTTGTTTCCTCTGATGTGTCTCCCAGAAATTTAAAGATAGAGGTGGCAGGGGTCATAGGATAGGCATAGTATGCTCTAACTCCGCCTGCTACTGCTCCTAGAGAGATTCCATGATTACCAGTCATTATTAAAGATTTTTGACTAAACATATCAGTCTGGGGTAAGTCGAATTTCTTGCTAAGCTCTGGTCTGTATGAAGGAGAATTATATCCTGCTAATATGGCATTCTTTTCAGCTTCTAGATCAATGTTTTTGTTCTTTAAAAAATCAAGAACAACATCTATTAATATGTCTGTTTCTAAGGTTAATATTTTCCAAAGAAAGCCTAACATTACAACATTAGACATAATCTCAGTCCCTCCAGCATCGGTAGCGATACTCTTTGAATCAATATATATTTTAGTGATATTTTTCTTCAGTAATACTGTCTCCTGTTCTTGAGAGAACGAGTAGTTTTTAAAATCATAAACAAGAATTCCGTTTTCTTTAATGTTATCAAAGTACTTATCTAATGATTCTGCTGTAAAACAAAGTAATATATCACTATATCTACTAGAAGAGTTAATTTGAGAATTAGAAACATCTAGCTGATATGATGCTGTTCCTCCTGTAATAAGGGAAGGGTACTCTCTGTATGCAAATATTTTGTATCCTTCTTTGTTTAGTGCTTTAGCAAGCAAAAGTCCAGTTGTATTAATTCCTTGTCCAGATGCACCTGCAAATTTTATAGATATTCTTTTTTTGGACATTGGTAATAATATACTTGAAGGAGTTACTTATGTAAATATTTAATCAAAAAGTGTCTTACCGCCCGCATACAGGACTCTATCAATATTCCATTCTAAGTCATCTTTCTCTGTTAGGTTTTCCTTTAACCATTCCAGATATCCCCTATCCTCTTTAGCAATATCGACTAGAGCTCTTCCAGCATATTTGCCAAAATTAATATTTCTCATAAATGCAGGCTCTCTAGTTATTTGTATCATCTGTTCAGTAGTAAACTTACTGTTCTTTTCAATATATTTGTACAGATCTCTTAAAAAGAAAACATCACTTAAAGCATCATGAGCTTTGTTATGCTCCTTGTTCTCTTTTTTGTAGAGTCCTAAGTAGTATCTAAGGTATTGCAAAGAGTAGCTCTCTATATCCATCCCTTCTTCTTCAAACATGTTTCTTGCTAATTTAAATGTACATATCTTCTTTGGTATATCTATGCCTTTCTTTTCTAGTACTTCTGCATCAAACTCAATATTATGTGCAACCCAAATATATTCTTTAGCTAAGTATTGCAAGTACTCTTTTAGCTGAGTTCCTTTGTATTCTACATCTTTGAAATCTTTTGGTAATGTTGCATCTTGAAAGGGTTGATACCTTTTTAAAAACTCTGGGGTTAGATGGTGTATAGCCATGGCAGAGTAACTGACTTTTTGAATGGGGTTAAAGTACATGTTAAGAATCTCTCCACTGTCTTTTAGGATGGCTAGTTGTACAATGTCTTTACTTTGTATATCCGTTGTTTCTGTGTCAAAGAAAAGTATTTTTTCCATTTGTGCTTTGAGTATATCATTAATTTCACATCTTAGGCTAAAGTGAGATATAATGGGGGGAAATGGTAATACAGAAAGAGAAAGAAGAGAAAATATTAAAGAAGGCATGTGAGATATCTGTTGAGATATTAAAGAGACTTAAAGATGAGATCAGAGAGGGAGCTACTCCTTTGCACTTGGATACTCAAGCAGGTCTTTTGTGTAAGGAGTATGGTGTTAAGCCTGCATTTAGGGGTGTTCAAGGGTATAGTTTTAATACTTGTATTTCAGTTAATGATGTAGCTGTCCATGGTATCCCAAAGAATATAGCTTTTAAAAAGGGTGATTTAGTGTCTATTGATTTTGGAATTATTTATAAAGATATATATACAGATCACTGTTGGACATGGAGTATTGGAGAGCCTACGGAAAAAAACAGGAAGCTTTTAGATGCAGGGAAGGAGGCTGTAGAGAGAGCAATGATGAATGCTGTTGTAGGTAAGAGTGCTGGAGATCTTGGTTATGTGATGGAAAAGGTTGCTAAGCAGAGTGGTTTTGATACTTTAAAAATGTTTGTAGGTCACGGTATTGGTAAAACTTTGCATGAGGATCCTGAAATACGAGCATTTGGTAACAGGGGTGAAGGAGATGAATTAGTTGATGGTATGGTTATATGTGTTGAGTGTCAGGTAGTGGATGATATCGGTTCTAAGGTTACTATAGACAATGATGGTTGGTCTGCTAGAACAGTACATGGAGGGAATTCTGTTATGTTTGAGTATATGGTTTTAGTTAGAGAGAATACCCCTATCATACTTACAGACACGCGAGATTGGAGTGTAGTTGTTTAGTAATCCCTAAAAATGGTATAATATACTATAGGTTAATGCCTAAATATTCTTTCTAGTCTTAGTACTAAAAGAATAACTGCTCTTTAAAAAGGCCTATTTTTACATTTTCTCCTAGGTTAGTGGCAATATTTAGATATTCATATATATGGATATTTGGAATTGCCATTAACCAAATAATAAAAAAAGGAGTTTGAAATGTTGTTAAAAAAAATATTTGTTGTTTTGTTAGTTTTGTTGTCTATTTCCGCCTGTTCAGGAGATCCGTTCTCTTATTCCCCAGGGATTGAGGATAGCTCTCTTCCTGCAGACTTCCTCGTGCA
>JAAZGF010000104.1 GCA_012511375.1 Candidatus Dojkabacteria bacterium
GCAAGGATAGTAGCTAGATCAATAGCTGATGGTATAGAGAGAAGACAACCTTCTAAACTCTTGATGGTAAGTGCTAGAGATAAAGTTATGCAAGCGGGAGCTAAAGGATTAAAGATATGGATATCTGGAAGAATAAATAATGCTAGTCAAGCTAGAACTATTAAAACTACTGCTGGATCTGTTCCTACACAAACATTTAAAGCAGATGTTGACTATGCAGGAGAGGTGGCAAAGACACCTGATTCAGGATTGATGGGAGTTAAGGTGTGGATATATAAAGGAGATAAAACAGAGATAGAAAGAGAAGAATAATATATTAAGTAATAATAATGTTAGAACCAAGAAAAAGAAAATATAGAAAAGAGATGAGAGGAAAGATGGGAGGTATTGCATCTTCTAACAATAGAGTGGATTTTGGAGAGTATGGTTTGAAATCTTTGGAGAGTGCTTGGATAGGAGCAAGAGAAATAGAAGCTGCTAGAAGAGCTATGACAAGTTTTACTAAAAGAAAAGGAAAGGTTTGGTTGAAAATTTTCCCTCATAAACCCTATACTAAAAAAGCTTTAAACAGTAAGATGGTCCAGGGTAAGGGTCCAGTAGAAGGCTATGTTGCCGTTGTTTCCCCAGGGACAGTTTTAATTGAAATAGGAGGAGTGGATGAGGCAACTGCTAGAGAAGCTTTGAGGTTAGCAGGTCATAAATTTTCAGTGAAAACTAGATTTGTAACGAGAATGGACATTTAACTTGAGAATATAGGCAATTATTGATAAAATACATGCCGTTATTTAAATAAAAAATATGGACAAAGAAAATAAAAACAAAGGAAGAAAGAAAGAGATAAAAGGGGTCGTAACAGGAAACAAAATGGGTAAAACTGTTAAAGTTACTGTAAGCACCTTAGAGGCACACCCTATGTACAAGAAAATTATAAAGAAAGAAAAAGTTTTTTTTGCTCATACAGAAGAAGAGTTAGAGGTAGGAACTAAAGTTATGATTAAAGAGAGTAAGCCTATTTCCAAAAAGGTAAGATGGCTAGTAGTAGAGAAGGAGGAATAATTATGATACAGACAGAATCACAGTTAAAAGTAGCAGACAACAGTGGAGCTAAAATTGCGAAAGTAACAGGAATACCAGGAACTTCTAAAAGAAGATATGCAAAGGTTGGAGATGTTGTAACTGTCTCTATACAAAAAGCATTGCCTAATACAAGTATTAAGAAGCACGAAGTATGTAAAGCAGTTATTGTAAGAACACGTAAAGAAGTAAAAAGGAAAGATGGAACATATCTTAGATTTGATGATAATGCAGTGGTCATAATAGATGCAAAAAGTAAGGGGCCTAAAGGTACTAGAATATTTGGTCCGGTAGCAAGAGAGCTTAAAGAGAAAGGTTTTGATAAAATAGTTTCTCTTGCTCCAGAAGTATTGTAATTAATAAATATAAAAATGAGGATTAAAAAAGGAGATACAGTTAAAATACTATACGGGAAAGACAAAGGGAAAAGAGGTCCTGTAGTTGCTGTTGATGTAAAGAAAGAAAAGGTAATAGTTGAAGGTTTAAATCTTTACAAAAAGCATATAAAGGGAGATGGACAGAGTAAGACTTCAGAGATAATAACAATAGAAAAACCATTTCCTGTATCAAAAATAATGTTAATTTGTCCTTCTTGTGATAAGCCAACAAGAGTTAGTTCTAAAATAGAAGATGACAAGAAAATTAGAATCTGTATAAAATGTGGAAAAGAAATAGTAAGTAATATTTCTAAGGAGAAGAAAGAAGAAACAAAGGTTGATGTGACGAAAAAACAGGTTAAAAAAGCTAAATCTAAAACTAAGAATAAAATAAAATAATGGCAAGATTAAGAGAGGAATACAATAAAAAAATAAAACAGGAAGTAATGAAAGACTTGGGCTATAAAAACCCAATGCAAGTACCTACTCTAGAGAAAATAGTTATTAACATGGGAGCTGGAGAGGTTATAGCAAATCACTCTGCACTAGAGGAAATAATTGAAATGTTTAGATTGATATCAGGACAGAACCCTGTTGTTAATAAGGCAAAGAAAGCAATTTCTTCCTTTAAAATTAGACAAGGACAAGATGTAGGTGTGTCTGTAACCTTAAGAGGTGCTAGAATGTGGGAGTTTTTTGATAAGTTGGTTAATGTAGTATTTCCAAGGACAAAAGACTTTAGAGGTCTTAAGGCTTCCTCTTTTGATGGTTCTGGTAATTTTTCTGTAGGAATAGAGGATCATACTGTATTTGTAGAGATAGACCCTAATCAGGTATCAAAAGTTAGAAGTTTACAGGTTACAATAGTTACCACAGCGGATAATGATAAAGATGCTAAGGTGTTTTTAGATAAATTTGGTTTTCCTTTTGTAAAAGATGTCAACAGAAGCTAAAGAATACAAAGCAAAAAAGTTAAAAAGAAGTTCTAAGTATGCCTCTAGAGTGCATAATAGGTGTGAAATTTGTGGAAAAGCAAGAAGCTATATGAGACATTATGGCCTATGTAGGGTATGTTTTAGACAATTGGCAAGTGAAGGAAAGATACCTGGAGTTAAGAAATCTATTTGGTAAATTAATTTTATTACACTGAAGAATGAACGATTTGATAGCAGATATGTTAACAAGAATACAAAATGGGATTATGAGAAAGAAGGAACAAATAAGTATTCCTGCTACTAAGGTAAATAGGGAAATACTAAAAGTAATAAAACAGGAGGGAATGCTTGAAGATTATGAAGAGAAGGAAGGTATGTTAGTTGTAACATTAAAATATGATAAAGGTGAACCAGTAATTACACATTTAAAGAAAATAAGTAAACCTGGACAAAGAATATATGTTAGCTACAAGGATATTGTTCCTGTTATGAATGGGAGAGGAATATCGATAATTAGTACATCAGAGGGAATTATGTCTGGTGCTATGTCTAAAAGCAAAAAGTTAGGTGGAGAATTAATATGTAATATATGGTAAAAGAATGTCTAAAATAGGAGAACAAGAAATAATAATAGAAGAAGGAGTTACTGTCGAAAAGGAAGGAGCTGTCCTTACTGTAACAGGAGCCTTAGGGGAAATTACTGTAAAAATTCCTGATAATATAGACGTGATAATAAAAGATGCTGTTATCAATGTGTCTGCTAAGGATAGTACCAAACAGGCAAGATCAAATCATGGAACATATAGAATGTTAATATCTAATGCTATACAAGGAGTAAAAGAGGGATATACAAAGACATTAGAATTAGTAGGAGTTGGATACAGAGCAAGAATGGAAGGTGATACCCTCGTTATGAGTCTAGGTTGGAATCATCCAGTAGAGGTAAAACCATTTGAAGGTATACGAATAGAAGTTCCTGAGGAAACAAAAGTAGTTGTTAAGGGGTACGATAAGCAGAAAGTAGGTCTTTTTGCAGCCAAGATCAGAGAGATTAGAAAGCCAGAACCGTACAAGGGAAAGGGTATAAGATATGAAGGCGAATATGTAAGAAGGAAAAGCTCTAAATCAAATCTAGCTTCAGAATAAAATTAATAGGTTAAATTACTAAAATGGGAATGAAAACAAAAGAACAAAAAAGACAAAGAAGAAAGGCATACATCAAGAAGAGTATAAGAGGGACATCTGACAGGCCTAGGATTTTTGTATTTAAGAGTAACAGGTATTTCTATGCAGGGCTAGCAGATGATGAAAAAGGAATAGTTCTTAAATCTTACATGGCAAAAAAGGAAACAGATGATATAATAGCGATGTCTAAGAAGTTTGCAAAAGAGGCTTTGAAAAGTGAATCTGTGGTTTTTGACAGAAGTGGATATAAGTATCACGGCTTAGTGAAGACATTTGCAGATGAATTAAGAAATCAGAAAGTTAAAATTTAAAAAGTTAAAATGGAAAAAGATTTTGCTAGAGACAAAAAGAGAAAAAGTTATGATTCTAAGGCGTTACCTGTTAGAAGGGTTGCTAAGGTAACAAAAGGAGGTAGGAGATTGAGATTTAGTACCGTTGTTGTTGTTGGTGATAGGAAAGGATCTGTTGGGGTAGCCCTTGGTAGAGGTTCTGATGTTAAGGGGGCTATAGATCAGGGAGAGAGGCTAGCAGCTAAGAAGATGAAAAAGATTGAATTAGTGGGAGATACTATCCCTCATGAGATATTACATAAACATGGAGCTGCAAAGGTTCTTCTTAGACCAGCAAGAACAGGTACGGGAGTAATAGCAGGATCTTCAGTAAGAACGGTTTTAGAACTAGCAGGAATAGACAATGTCTATGGAAAGATTCTTGGAACTCAAGAAGCGAATTCTAATGCATATTGTACTTTTGAAGCTTTAGTAAAGTTGAGAAAAGGGAGAGTCTTAGAAAAGATGCAAATTATGAGAGAGAGAGTTCACATTAAAGAAGAAATGGATAAAGAGAAACAGATTAGAGAAGATAAGAAAAGAAAAGAGAAGAAACAGAAAAGAAGAGAGGAAAGTGGAGGAAAAAAGTTAGTTAAGAAAAATAAAGTAAGTAAAAAGAAGTAATGTATCTAGAAAGTATACCGAAAAGAAAAGGAGAGAAGGCAAAGAGCAAAAGACTTGGAAGAGGTTACGGCTCAGGGGTTGGCGGACATACAGTAGGAAGGGGAACTAAAGGACAAAGGTCTAGAGCTGGTCATAAATCACTTGTAGCTTTTGAGGGTGGTAATGTGCCTTTTTACAAAAGAATGCCTAAATACAAAGGTTTTAATGTTCCCATTAAATCAGGAAAGCAAGCTATCAACGTAGATACACTTTCAAATAATTTTAAGAGTGGTGAGAAAGTAAACCTAGAAGCTCTTAAAGAGAAAGGACTAATTAAGAAGAATACAAAGGAAGTAAAAGTACTGGGAAGAGGAGAAGTAAAGAAGAAACTGCCAATAGAAGAATTAAAGATCTCGCCTGTAGCAGTTGAAAAGATAGAAAAGGCAGGGGGAAATGTAAAATAAGCCCTAATTAAATGAAAAAGCTAACAGATAGAATCAAGTCCGTATTTAGGTCGAAAGACATTAGAGATAAAATTGTATTCTCTCTGTTAATACTCTTTTTCTACAGAGTACTTTCCGCAATACCAGTCTCAGGAATTCCTGCAGAAGCGATAAAGCAGCTTTTTGAAGGAACAGGTTTTGGTGATGTTCTTTCTACAGTATCGGGAGGGGTATTAGAGACAGCATCTATTGTTGCAATAGGGTTAACTCCATATATCAACGCCTCTATTATTTTCCAATTACTTGGAACAGTAATTCCTAAACTAGAAGAATTAGGAAAAGAAGGAGCTGAAGGTAGAAGAAAAATTTCTATGTATACACGTTTAGTTACAGTTCCATTGGCTATTCTTCAATCATTTGTCATTTACTCTACTTTAAGAGGGTTTGGTTTAATAGAGACATTAGGAACTTTACAATTAGTAACCATGTCTGCAACATTAACAGCAGGGGCAGTAATAATGATGTGGTTTGGAGAATTAATATCAGAAAATGGATATGGAGGAGGTTCATCTTTTCTTATCATGTTGGGTATACTATCAGGAATCCCTGGGACTATCAGGTCTAATTTTGTAACTATGGATCTTTTTCAAAAAGTTATATTTATACTCTTTTCTTTACTTCTTGTAGTGGGTGTAGTTGTTATTACGGAAACGGAAAGAAGAGTAAAGATTCAGTATTCAAGGAGAGTTAGACAGGGAGGAGCTCTGGAAAGCTATATACCAATCAAACTAACTCAGTCAGGTGTTATGCCTGTAATTTTTGCAATGTCCTTGCTTTCATTCCCTCAGTTGATAGGTAAGTTTCTATTAAGTAGAGATATTAATCCTACAATAACAGGCATCATGGAGACGATAATGAAGGCACTAGAGAATCCTTACATATTCAATGGTCTCTCTTTCTTTCTAATCCTTGCCTTTTCATTCTTTTACTTAGGTGTTGTTTTCAAAACAGAGGATCTTGCTGAAAATCTTCAAAAACAGGGAGCTTTTATACAAGGGATTCGTCCAGGAGAAAAAACATCACAGTATCTTAGAAAGGTAAGTCTTAGACTTACAGTAATAGGTGCTCTTTTCCTAGCAACCTTATCAATATTGCCAGATATATTCGTAAGGACTGGTTTGATAACAGCAGTAGTATTTTCAGGTACTGGTCTATTAATAGTTGTAGGTGTAGCTCTTGATATAAA
>JAAZGF010000010.1 GCA_012511375.1 Candidatus Dojkabacteria bacterium
AAGGTAACATCCGTTCCGTCTGTATCAAATATATTAGTTCCATCGTGTCCTGTGTTTATAATCTTTTCAATATCTTTTCCTGACTCTCTTTGCTCAAATAGTATTTCTCTTCCACTTCCTTTTCTAATACCGATTGCAAAGATACGCTCTCTGTTTTGTGGCACTCCAAAGTCTTTGGCATTGATAAGTTGCCAGAAGACATCATACCCAGCTTGTTCCATCTCAATTTGCACTCTTGCAAAATCCCATCCTTTTGAAGACGATAAAGCTCCTTTAACATTCTCCCAGATAAAATACTTAGGTTGTTTTTCTTTAATGAGTCGGATGAAATGAAAGAATAATCCACTCCTCTCTCCATCGAGTCCAGCACCTTTTCCAGCAACTGACAAGTCCTGACAAGGGCTTCCCCCCGTGATAATATCAATACTTGGCAAATCCTCTCCTTTGATTTTGGTAATGTCCCCATAGTTTTTTATGTTAAAATTATATTCCAATACAGCGTTGGCATACTTATCTACTTCGCTAAAACCAACGGTTTCCCAACCCAACTTCTGTGCTGAGATTGTAAACCCACCATAACCTGAGAATGTGTCAAAGTGTCTCAGCTTCTTCATATTACTTATTGTCTTAATTTAGATAACTTCTCTTCTACTAATTCCCTTGTTTTACTATCCTCTTGATAGCAGGTTTGGAATATCTCCGTAAGAACTTCTATCTTTGCTTCCCTTATTAGTTGGTCGTACTGTTTCTTTGTTAAAACAGTTGTTTTGTCATCTTCTAAAATGTGGTATGTTTCTTTCTTCTCCATATTACTTATTGGCTTTTAATTTAGATAGTATTTCCTCTACATCACTAACTGGTATGTGTGGTGCTAAATGCAACACACTTAAATCTCTACCTTTACTTAAAACTTCTCCCAATACCTCTTCCCTTGCTTTATCTAGTTCTTGTTCTACCATTCTACTCGCCTCTTTCCCCTCTGGTGTAAGTTGTAAATTATCCCCTTCCCCATCTCCATCATCACTAATATCTTCTACTAAACTCCATAGTCCCCATTCTGCAAAAAGTTCTTTTATGTTCTCCATATTACTTATTGTCTTTTAATTTAGATAACCTATCAATTTTCCTACTAATCTCATCATAAGCACCATTCCCCTTATTATGTATCTCATTCACAGCAAGTTTAAGCATAAACCATTCTTCTTTAGTAAGCTCCTCTTTCTCCTCTGGGGTGTCCTTTAATACTCTAACATCACCTTTCTTCAACCATTCTGGCATTTCTTCTTGTCTTAAAATTGTGATTACTTTATCTTCATCTACTATATAAGTTGTAATCTTTCTCTCGTTAAAGTCGTACATCTCGTTTACTTCGTTCTCCTCTGGTTGTGCTTGGGAGTTAAGGTGGTCTATTATCTCGTTCTGTTTCTCACACAGTGCATTTAAATACTCTACAACTTCATCCTTACTATTCTTTGGATATATATAATACTTCCCCTTTAGCTTCTCTATTTTACTTTCCATCTTCTTGGGTTTTTAATAATTTAATATATTGATTTTAAGAACCTTTCCCTCGCTTTTTTATCTAACCTCTCAAATTCCTCTATGTCAGAATCAGTTAAAGTATTTCCAGTAGTTCCATATTTAACACCCCTCTCATAACCCTTCTCATAACCTTCCTCTCTTATCTTTTCTATAAGTTCTTTTGGAATATGTGCTTCTTCCTTTATCTCTACCCTCTTAAATACTCTACCCTTCATTCCGTCTTTTACTCCATTCTCATACCCATCTTCCCTTGCTTTGGATAGTTCTTGTTGTATGAAATCTAACAATTCGTCAAGGGTATATATAGTTTCCCCGTCTATTGTAATAAACATTGACTCATTCATAGCCCAGCTATCATAGCTCCCTAATCTTTGTTTCCAATCTTTC
>JAAZGF010000011.1 GCA_012511375.1 Candidatus Dojkabacteria bacterium
CTCTATAGACTTTAAGATGTCTTCCGGTTTCCCAACGCCCATTGCATATCTAATTTTGTCTTTAGGAATATTCTGAATAACTGCTTTCAACTCTTCTTCTACCAATTCGCCTCCTTTATTTATAGGATAGCCTCCAAAATTATATCCATCAAATCCCATCTTCACTAACTCCTTAGCACATCTCTCTCTCAAATCTAAATAATTTGCTCCCTGAACAACAGCTGTTAAAAACTTTCCCGTTTCTTTCTTTCCTCCATATTCTTTCTCAAAATGATTTTTGCACCTTAAAGCCCATTTTAATGTCCTCTCTACTGACTCTTCAGCCTCTTTCTTCTTTAACCCAGTATCTCTACAGTCATCTAACGCCACTAACACATCTGATCCTATCTTCATTTGAATATCAATAGAACTCTCAGGAGTCAGTTCATAAATATCTCCCTGCTTTGGAGATTTAAAAATCACACCATTTTCATGAACTCTTCCTTGCCATTTTTTAGAATGAATCAGAGAAAAAACTTGAAAGCCTCCAGAATCTGTGAAAACTAATCCATCCCATCCCATCATTTTTTTTATACCTCCCAACTTCATTATTACATCAGGCCCAGGATGTACTAAAAGATGCAAGGTATTCACAACTAATGCCTCAGTACCAGTTTCCTCTAATTGCTTAGTTGTTAAATATCTAACTGCACCCCTTGTTGCATCTGGCATAAAAAAGTATTTCTTATTTATATCTTTAAGTAATTTGTTCATCATTTATTTAATTAAATTATCTCCTATTAACATACTATCTCCATAGCTAAGGAATCTATAATCATTATCTATAGCCCAACTGTATGACTTCTTAATATTACTTTTTCCAGCAAAAGCACTCACTAAAAGTATCAAGGAAGAGTCTGGCATATGGAAATTGGTTACTAAAATATCAACTACCTTCCATCTATACCCTGGATATATATACAAATCAGTCTTTCCTTCTACTGGTTTAAGTAAATATTTACCGACCTTCTTTTCAAAGTATGCAGAGCTCTCTAACGCTCTAGAAACTGTTGTTCCAAATGCCCATACTCTCTTGTTACTTAGGATTACCTCATTTATTCTGGAAGATGCCTCCTTTGATACTGTAAAAGACTCCTCATGTACTTTGTGTTCCTCAACACTCTCCTCTCTTACTGGCTCGAAGGTTCCCCAACCTATTTTCAATTCTATCTTTACAATAATTGCTCCTCTAGCTTTAATCTCATCTAATATATCCTCTGTTAGATTTAAACTTGCAGTAGGAGCTGCAACTGCACCAAGCTTCTCTGAAAAAACAGTATTGTATCTAACTCTGTCTTCTGTACTATCCTCTCTTTTCATATATGGAGGGAGAGGTGTATGACCACAACTTTCAAACAATTTTTTAGCATTTCCACTTTTGAAAGTAATTAAAAACCCTTTACCTTTCCTTTTACCTACAACTACTTGAAAATCTCCATCTTCCTCATTTGTAAGAATATCACCCTCATTTACATCTTTCGCTCTTCCTACAAGTGCAAACCAAGTAATATCATTCTTTTCCTCTAGAAAAAGAACCTCTACTCTTTTCCCTAATGGTGTTATAAAAAAAGTCCTACAATTTAATACTTTCGTTTCATTCAATACCACAACATCTCCTTCTGATATATATTTTGAAATATTAAAATATTTATCATCAAAAATCTTACCTTTTACCCTGTCCAAAACAAGTAATTTAGAAGAGCCTCTTTTCTTTACAGGATATTGCGCTATTAGCTCTTCTGGCAAATTGTATTGAAATTCAGACATTTTCATTTCTGAGGTATTATAGCAATTTGAGAAGCAATTGAGTAAAATAACACATATGAGAACAGTATTTTTAGGAACACCATGGGAATCTGTAGAAGCTTTAAAAGTTTTACACGAAGATCCATTTTTTGAGATAGTCTCTGTTATTACATCTCCAGACAAGCCTGTTGGTCGAAAACAGGTTGTTACAAAATCAGAGGTCAAGGTTTATGCTGAAGAACAAAAAATCCCAGTTGAGCATACAGAAGGTAAAAAAGAGAGATATATTGAAATTCTAAAAAAATACAAGCCTGAGATAGTTGTTTGTAAGGCATTTGGAGAAATTATTCCAAAAGAATTTATATCCTACCCTAAATACGGTTGTATCAATATACATTTTTCCATACTTCCTAAATACAGAGGTGCTGTACCTATCCAAAAAGCAATATTAGAAGGCGAGAAGGAGACAGGTATTACCATAATGTTAATGTCAGAAGGGCTAGATGAAGGAGATATATTAAAGGTATTTAAAGAGAAGATTAGGGAAGATGATAGTAATATTTCATTAAGAAAAAGACTTGTTGAAAAAGGTAATACTGTTTTAATCCCCACCCTTATGGATTGGATCAATGGAGAAATAGTACCTAGCAAACAGGATCACTCTAAAGCCACATACTGTTGGCAAAAAGAAACATCAAAAGAGAGAGCAGAAATTCACTGGGATAGTTACGAACCAGAATATATAGAGAGAATGGTCAGAGCCTTGCTACCATGGCCAATAGCATGGAGTATGTGGAATGGTAAAAGAATACAGATTTTTGATGCTGAAATACTTTCGTGTAATGAGCAGGGACTTCCTGGTGAATTAATAATAAAAAATGATTCTTTACTCTTCAAAACAAAGGAAAAAGGGAAATGTATCAAGGTTAATGAATTAAAAGTAGAAGGAAAGAAAAGAATATCTGCTACAGAGGCTTTAAGAGGAGGTACTTTTGCGCAAGCACACAGTAAGCCGGATTCTGTATAACGATGATTATCTGTCTATGCGGTTTAACCTTGCTCCAGGAGGGGGTTACCACGCAGCACCGTATTACTACGATACCCGGTAGTCTCTTACACTACCATTTCACCCTTATCTCACTAACTATAAGTTAGCGGGACGGTATATCTTTCTGTTGCCCTTTTCTCCGTAAGATCACTCCCACCCAACTCTCGTTGGCTCCACTTTATGGAGTCCGGACTTTCCTCACTCACTTTTAAAAAGCAAGCGCAACCATCTAGTAGTACTTGCGCACCTATATTATACTATTTTTTACGTTTTTTTTGAATAATTGCTATTGGAACGACAAAAAGAGTAATAACGGGTGAAAATACAACAAGCCATATCAAAACACTTCCTATAAATCTTAAAAAGACAAGAAGTGATCTTGCTGCATCTTTTAATATTCCAACTGGTTTCCATTCTTCTTCCTCTAGTTCTGCACCTTCACTACTTTGAAAAATATTTATGTATATATATGAATAATCCGTCTGAGTTTCTAAGTTTTTTAGCTGTACTTCTATTCCCTCAATATCAAGTCTAACCTTGTTGATCTCTTTGTATACAGATAGAGTATCCTCAACACTCTCTGCACTTTCTAAAATCTTTAAAAACTGAGCTTCTACATTCCTGTAATTATTTAATCTAGTTTTCAAATCAACTACTGTCTCAGTAACATCTGTCTGGCTTATTGTCGAACCAACAAACTCTCCATCTAACTCTTTAATTTTGTTATAGAAAGATTCGAAGTCGTCTTCCTCTACCCGTATCTTCATAAAAACAGTCCTGTCCAAACCCTTTCCAAAATCATCTAAGTCCATTGTTGTACCTTTAAAAGATATAGTCAGTTTAGAAATTTCATCTAAAGTATTATCTATATCGTCAACTCTAATATCTATTTGGGCCGTTTTTATCAATTTTTTATCTTCTATTGCATACTCCATCGAATCAAACCCACCATCTGACAGATACAACTCTCCTCCTATATCAGGAACTAAAGGCGATTTAAAAGAAACTTCATCTGTGTAGACAAGTGAATTCCTGAATGATTCTGACATATCAGTCTTTTTCACAGAAAAACTCAATATGGAAATAGTTATTACTCCTAAAAAAAGGATAATACCTAAAAAGATCCCCCCTATTACAAAAGCTTTGATAAAAGATTTTTTCTCCTTCATGGAATTAAAAGATAAAATTATTGTACCTAAATGATAGGATAATAATTCTAGGATATCAACAGAAAATATGTAAAGGATTACCTCTTAGAGAATTGTGGTTTCTTTCTAGCTTTAACGTGATCGTACTTCTTTCTCTCTACTGCCCTTGGGTCTCTTGTCACAAAACCTTCTTTTCTTAGAGCTGGTTTTAATTCTGGTTTCATTTCATACAAAGCTCTAGCTAAACCTAGCCTAATTGCATCAATCTGACCTGTCATCCCTCCTCCTAATACTTTAGCTGTAAAGTAATATTTCTCTTCTAAACCAACTACAACTAATGGTCTTGTAAGTAATTTCTCTGAATCTTTTTTTGAAACAAAGTGTTCTGCAACTGCCTTGCCATTTACAGTAGATGCTTTGTCTCCCTTGTAGAGTCTTACTCTAGCAGTCGATGTTTTTCTTCTTCCTATTCCTTCGGTATATTTCTCCACTTTATATATATTAAATTAAAATTTAATTTCAATTGGGTCTTGAGCAGTATGCTTGTGCTCTGAGTTTTTGTATATCATCAATCTCGTTAATCTTTGATCCTTTAATTTGTTTTGTGGCAGCATGTTTTTTACTGCATCTTTTATTACTTTTCTTGAATCTTTTTCTATTTGTTCATCAAATCTTACAGTCTTGAGTGCTCCAGGATATGTAGAGTGACTATAGTATTGTTTCTTTTTTTCTTTTCCTCTAGTTAGTTTGACCATATCACTATTTATGACAACAACATAATCACCACAATCAATATTAGGAACTATTTCTGGTTTCTCTTTTCCTATCAAAAGGGATGCTATTTTGGTTGCTGACCTTCCAAGTATTCTATCCTTAACATCTATTAAGTACCACTTTCTCACCACTTCTTTTTCTTTTGTCCATTCTGTTTTGTATTTCATTTATTAAAAGATTTTGAATTAATTAAAGACCAGATCGAGAAGTTGCTCTTCTTGCATCTTTGATTACAGCTGTTTTATCTATCTTCTTTTCGTCCCCTTTCTCTATTATCTTTGACTTTGTTTCTTTAACTTCCTTTTTCTTCTCTTCCTTGATTTCTTCTTTCTTCTCCTTTGCGCTCTTTTTCTTCTCGCCTAACCCCAAAAGATACACCCTAGACAATTCTGCATTATCACCTTCTCTATATCCAACTCTAACAAACTTAACTCCAGTACGCTCCTTTGCAATATATTCTTTATATTTTTTTACATTTTCAGAATCACCAAGAATCACCTGTAATCGTCTCCTAAATGAGAGATCATCTTGATATTTTTTACCTTTTTCTATTAATGAAGATGCTTTGCTTTTTAAAACCTTTGCCTTTGGAGTAGTAGTAACAACATAATTATTATCAAAGAGAGATCTTAAAAGATTGTTAATCATTAAGCCTCTATGTGATTTCTTTTTTCCTAATTTTTTCTCTTTGATTCCTTTATACATCTTTTTTTATGAACCTTTTATATTAATTCCGTATTCTGTTAATAGTTCTAAAACTTCATTTAATGACTTATTCCCAAACCCAGGAAGGTTTAATAATTCAGTTGCAGTTGTATTCTTCAAGTCTGATACTGTTTTAAAACCTCCTGTTAAAAGACCCGTTTTAGATCTCTTAGAGATAGGTAGCTCTTCAATTTTCCATCCTCCTATTTCATCATCTTCTTGTTCTGTTTCCTCCTCTTCTAACTCCACTTTATTTGCCTCCTCTTCTAACTCAACTACTTCTTTTTCTGACATTCCCATAGCAATCATAACCTTACCTGCAAATTCTTGAAGTATTTTAGAAGAGGTAATCAATGCGTCTTTGGGAGTAACACTACCATCAGTAGTAACTCCTATTAAAACAGCATCCAAATCTGTTTCTTGTCCTTTTCTAGCCTGTTCTACACTCATACTGACTCTTTCTATTGGAGAGAAATCACAATCTAAAGGTATTAAACCAACCACTTTTCTTTCAGTCTCATTAATATTTTTATATCCTACACCTGACTCTACAGTGATTTCCATATCTAATTTAGAAGAAGAATCTGTTAATTCTGCTATTACAATATCTTTATTAACAATCTCTAAATCTCCCACAACCTCTATATCTCCTGCTGTTACAATTTTTCTACCAGTAACATTTAATTTACACTTAAACTCATCAGCTAACTCTGTTTTAAACTTAACATCTTTAAGATTTAACAAAATTTCTACAACTGTTTCCTTAATACCATCAATCGTTGAATACTCGTGGTCCACTCCCTTTATCTGAACAGCAGTTATTCCAGTACCCCTCAAGCTAGAGTAGAGGATTCTTCTTAGAGCATTTCCTAAAGTATGTCCATAACCTCTTGGCAGTGGTGAAATCTCAAAGAGACCGTAATTATCCTTCTCTTCTTTTATTGTAACCTTTATATCTTTAAATGCTTCCATTTAGATTTTAATTAAAATTATCTAGAGTAGAACTCTATTATTAAGTTCTCCTTAATTCCTTCATCCATATCATCCCTTACTGGTAATCTCACTATCTTACAAGATACTCCTTTTGTTTCTATCCAATCTGGAGTTTCAAATAGTTTAGAGGAAGGAGCTAACTTTGCCTTAATCAACTCTACCGTATCTCCTTCTTTTACTTCTAAAGAGGGAATAGTCATTTTCTCCCCATTTAACTTTACATGTCCATGTGTTACATACTGTCTTGCGGAAGCTCTAGATGATGCTAATCCTGCAAGATAGATTACATTATCCAATCTTAGTTCTAATATTCTAAGTAATTCTAATCCTTTGTCTGTATTGTATAACTTCGATCTCCTATCAGCTTCCTTGTATACTATCTTCATTTTCTTCTCTCTTAACCCGTATGTTCTTTTTACTTTCTGTTTCTCTCTTAATTGAAAACCATAGTTAGATAATCTAGCTCTCCTTTTATTGCCATGCTGCCCTGGAGGAAAAGGTTTCCTAATTATACCTGCTTTATCAGAGAATGATCTTGCTCCTTTAAGATACAAATTTACACCTTCTCTTCTACTTAGTTTTTCTTTTGGTCCTGTATGTCTTCCCATTTATTATTTGTATTAATTAATTATTTTCTAGGAGTTTTCCTTGGTCTACAACCATTGTGCGGTATTGGTGTTCTATCCGCTAACATTGTAATTCTTAAGCCTGCTGAATCCAAACCTTTAACAGCTGCATTCCTTCCAGATCCTGGTCCTTTTACAAAAACTCTTACCTCTCTAAGACCGTATTTTTTAATAACTCTCTCTGCAACATCCATAGCTGCCTTAGTAGCTGCAAAAGCCGTACTCCTTCTTGCTCCTTTAAAACCAACCATTGCAGGGCTTCCTTGTCCTAATACCTTCCCTTCTTCATCTGTCAAACTGATTATAGTGTTGTTAAACGTGGATTGAATAATTGCAACACCACTTTGTACATTTCTCTTCTCTTTCTTTTTTGTTTTCTCTGTCGTTTTTGCCATATATTTTATGTTTTGTCTAAAGTACGTTTAAGACCACCAACTGGCTTTCCTCTTCCTTTTCGAGTTCTTGCATTATGCCTCGTTCGCTGACCTCTAACAGGTAATCCTAATTTATGCCTTATTCCACGATAGCTTCTAATATCTTTCATCCTTTTTATATCTCTGTATATACCCTGTCTTAATTCTCCTTCTACCTTGTAATTCGTTTCAATATATTTCCTGACTATATCAAGCTCATTCTCTGTCATATTTTTAACTAATATGTTTTTATCAATATTTGTATCAATACAAAGCTGCTTTGCCTTTTTCTCTCCAATACCATAAATCCCCATTAAGGAGACCCATAACTTCTTGTCATTTGATATTTCTACTCCTGCTACTCTTGCCATTTAGATAAAAATATATTAATTAAATTTAACCCTGTCTTTGTTTATGCTTTGGGTCTTTCTTACAGTACACATATACTCTGTTTTTCCTTTTTACTACATAGCATTCCGGACACCTTTTTTTTGTTGAAGCATGTACTTTCATTTTTCTTTATTTCATATATCTATATGTTATACGACCCTTCTCTTTATCATAGGGTGTTATTTCAATCTTTACTTTATCACCCTCTAAAATACGAATATAGTTCATTCTCATCCTTCCAGAGAGATAGCCAATAACTTCATGCTTGGCCCCCTCAACATCTACCTCTATTACAAATTTAGTATTTGGAAGGCATTCCTTAACTATGCCATCAAATTCAAAAACCTTTTTACTTTCTTTCATACTATATCGTCCTTTTTGGATGTAAATAGAATCCTCAGAATTATATCAAAGGAACACTTTTAATTCAACAAAATATAGTCAAATTGGGTAATTTACACCCTAATAAAGAGACATGGAAAGCATAGCAAAAAAAAAGGTTATTTACAAGTTTAGAACCTTAATTACTTCTTCATGTATTTCTTCTATTCCCGGTCTAGCATCAACTTCTATATATATCCCTCTTTTCCTATACTCTTCAATTATTGGTTCTATTGTTCTTTGATCTTCCAATAATCTCTGCCTTATATTATAGTCTTTATCATCCTCCCTTTGCGATAAGATAGTTCCACATTCATCACAGTATCCTTCTTTCTTCTCTTTTTTGTACTTAGCATTGAAAATAGCACCACAGTTAATACATACCCTTCTTAAAGAAAGTCTTTCTACTGCGGTTTGTTCGTCTAGTTTGAAGTAAAGGAATTTATCTAATTCTCTTGCCTGCTTCTCTAAGAATTTATCAAACATTATTATTTGACCAACATCTCTTACTACTGAAACAAACAACCAATTCTTACTATTATCAAACCTCGTAATCCATCTATCTAACATTTTATACGTAAGTTCGTTAGGAACCCAAAAACCTTTAGACCAACTTCGATGAGCTGTAACAGCATCTATATCCCCTTCTGAAAACATTGTACGAAACATTTCTCCCGTACCAATTACTTGGAACCCAAATTTGGAAGATAACAGCTCTGCTTGAGTGTCTTTTCCACTACCTGCAGGACCGTGTATGAGTATTGTTTTCATATATACAGAACAGAATATTAAAGATACTTATCATAACTTCTCACAGAGACCATAGACTCTACCTCTCTCTTTATATCAAGAGCTACACCTACAACTATTAATAGACCAGTACCTGAAAATACTACTGCTGTTATCAAACCAGTCCTTACGAATATATCTGGCAATATTGATAAGGTTGCTAGGAAAAGAGCACCTA
>JAAZGF010000105.1 GCA_012511375.1 Candidatus Dojkabacteria bacterium
CAAAATAGAGAATATTTCTAAAGTTCATCCAATATCAAAAGAAAAGATAGTAGAAATGAAGGAAGTACTTATTTTTCCTGCTACCTCTTTAGTATATCCTGAGGATACTATACAGAATGCAGTTAAGAATATTAGGACAGATTTGAAAAAAAGAGTAGATTTCTTAAAAAATATTAAGAAAGATATTGAAGCGTACCGTCTAGAGCAAAAAACAAATTATGATATAGAGATGTTAGAACAGGTTGGATACTGCAAAAGCATGGAAAACTACAGCATCTATTTCGATGGAAGGAGGCCAGGAGAGCCTCCATATACCCTTTTAGATTACTTCCCCAAGGATTACCTTCTTTTCATAGATGAATCACATATTACAATTCCACAAATAGGTGGGATGTTTAATGGTGATAGGACAAGAAAAAACAATTTAGTAGAGTACGGGTTTAGATTACCAACCGCTATAGATAATAGGCCTTTAAATTTCGAGGAATTTAGAAAGAGACAAGGCTCTACTGTATATATATCAGCAACTCCTTCCGAATGGGAAATAAGGGATAGCAACAAAAAGGTTGTAGAGCTATTAACAAGACCGACAGGATTATTAGATCCTCATGTGGAAGTAAGAAAGACAGAAGGTCAAATAGATGATGTGATAGCAGAGATTAAGGAAAATATTAAGAAGAAGCAAAGAGTACTAGTCACTACATTAACAAAGAGAATGGCTGAAGACCTGACTTCTTTTCTTAAGGATTTAGACATTAAGGTACAGTATCTACATTCAGAGATAGATACTATTGAAAGAGTTGATATTCTGCGAGATTTGAGATTGGGAGAGTATGATGTTGTTGTCGGAATTAATCTTCTAAGAGAGGGGATTGATCTACCTGAAGTCTCTCTAATCATCATCCTTGATGCAGATAAAGAGGGTTTTCTTAGATCTAAAGTTAGTTTAATTCAAACAATAGGGAGAGCTGCAAGACATGTAGAAGGTAGAGTCATTATGTATGGCGATACAATAACAGAGAGTATGAGATATGCCATAGAGGAAACTAATAGAAGAAGAGAGTATCAGTTAAAGTACAACAAAGAGAATGGGATTACTCCAAAAAGCATTAAAAAGGAAATAAGGGGAAGGTTAATAGAAGAGGAAGAGGATACTCAAGACTTTGAGATAGAGAAATTAGATATTCAAAAGAAGAAGTTACTTATCAAAGAGTTAGACAGAAAAATGCTTATTGCTGCGGACAATTTACAGTTTGAGAAAGCGGCTGAATTGAGAGATAGTATAAGAGAAATAAAGAGTAGTTTGTAGAGTTTTCCTTTGCGGGACATGGACTCGAACCATGATTGACGGCTTCAAAGGCCGGTGTCCTACCGTTAGACGATCCCGCAGTTCATAGAGATTATACAGTATGTGTATATTAAATAGAAATCCAATTGTGCTATATTATTTACTAAGATATGTCCAAATTCTTTAAGAGAAAAAAACAAACAAAAGAAAGAGATAGTAAAGTCTACATGCCTTATAGAAAAAGCGAGGCAGTACCGGTTAGAAAAAGAAAGAAAAATAATTCTTTTAAAAGGAGGAACAATATAATAAAGAGGAGGAGGAAAAAATTGAATATACTTTCTCTCTTACTTTATATATTCATTCCTTTAGTTTTCCTCTCTTTACTATATATCTCTGTTCTTTCTGTATTCCGTATTA
>JAAZGF010000106.1 GCA_012511375.1 Candidatus Dojkabacteria bacterium
AAACCAGCTTAATTGATTATTTCTTGCAGCCTTCCAAAGGGCAATGGCTTTCCAAATTGCATCCCAAAGAATTAACAAAACGATTGCAACTATGTACCATGTAGAGAGTCTTTGCCAGGGATATTGGAGTTCCATATTCATAAACAAGATATTAAATTTACATTTTAGAATTTTGGAGGTGTAACCCCCTTTTGGTTTTCATACCTACTACTTTTCTCTCCTACTATTGGTTCTGAAAGTTTTGCAAAAAGGTATGTGCCTACCCTTTCTCCAGCATAGAGTATTATGTCAAAATTTCCCAAATTCTTTATTTCTAATACAGAATTCTCAGAGTTAAAAGGGACTCCATCTAAAACAAGAGCTGTGAGATGAACTGTCATACCAGCTCTGGCGTATGTGGATCTTCCATCTAAAAGAGTAATGATATCTCTGTCAGTTCGAATATTTTGTTCAGTAGAACCCAATACAAAATCATTAGGTTTAAGAATATACGGTTTCTTCTTTAAATTATATGTATCGTATTTTAGAGTTACTGGATTTTTACTATCAAAAACCTGCTTAGGTTTAGGGATTAAGAGTTCATTTCCTAGGTTTACAGTAATACCTTTTGTCTCTATATGTAGCTTACCCTTAACAATGATTTTACCTTGATGTATGTATTTACTTATTGTCTTATCAGAGAGAAACATATTCTTTTTTACTAGATTACAGTATCATGATATATCATTTCTGAATTCCTTGTCTAGCTTGAAAGAAGTTTTTTATTATGTGATACTAACATGTATTTAAATTATTAACATACAGATATGGGATATATAGATGATATAGAAGAGAAGACTTTAGATAACAATAACTTTCGAGAGGTATTATACACAGGTAAACATATGCAATTGGTAGTAATGTCTCTTAAACCTGGAGAAGATATAGGAGAAGAGATTCACGATCATGTAGATCAGTTCTTTAGAGTTGAACAGGGAGAGGCAAAGGTAATAATTGATGGTAAAGAGGATATTCTTAAAGAAGATATGGTTGTTATAGTTCCTGCAGGTGCTCAGCACAATCTTATTAACAATTCTGATATAGATTTAAAGCTTTATACTATTTACTCTCCTGCAAATCATCCAGATGGTACTATTCACAAGGATAAGGCAGAAGCAGATAAGTATGAAGAGGAGCATCATCATTAGTCTTCAATAAATTTTTTAAATTTTGCCCACTCTTGTTGTTCCTTGAGTATCTCCTTGAGTATCTCTACTATTTGAGGATCTAGAGACTCCCAATCAAAACACGTAGCTCTGATGATAGATAAACGATATGGAGTAATCAGAGCTTCGGTTATCCCATTTATGTCAAAAACTCTTTCTATGAGTTCCTTTCCCGTTTCTCCTAATTCATTTAGCCTCTCGTTATCATCACCAGTTAGAGGTCTGTAAAAGGAGCTTATTGAAGAATCAGAAATCTCAAATGGAGTGTGAAATATATGACAGTTTGGGTTTTTTACTGACTCTATAATACAAACCAGGTCATTATCGATTTTAATTTCCTCTAGATTATCTCCATAAGGTTCTCTCTCTAGCATTTAGACTACAATTAAGCTTATAGTTAAATTATATCATATATCTTGTTTGATGATATAATTTTAACAGTCAGTAAAATAAGAATGTAAAAACTGATTATGAAAAGAAACATATATTGGAATATCTTTTTACTTGTTTTACTTTTTCACCTAGTAGTTTTTCTTCTTTGTATCCTATCTATTTACGGATTCTTGGAATTAAGTTTAATAGGAACCTCTGATTATGTATTAGCATATGTACCTAGAATCTTTTTGATCTGTATCCTTTTACTTTTTTGTTTCTTTCTCTTTAAAAGAAAAGAGTATTACAAAGATACTTACAGAACAGTAGCTCTTTCTCTTCTCAGTCCTATTTTCTTTTTAGATACATTAGGTAATTTTTATGGTTGGTATGATATAAGCAGTATTCTAAAAGTCTTTTGGTATGATGATATTACTCATTTTCTAAATCCTATTTTTGTTTCTTTAAGTTTGTATGTATATCTCTCTAAAATAAAAAAGATAGAAGAGGAAATATCTCTCTTTCTCTCCATCTTAATCTCTTTTTCCCTTTCTACTCTATGGGAGATATATGAATATTGGAGTGATAGATTCATTAATACTGATATGGTTAAGGGAGGGTTAGATGATACTATGCAGGATTTGACTTCAGGTTTGTTTGGTATTGTTTTTTTTACTGTAGTTATGATTATTTATCAGAAACGAAAAAGGAAATAATTGCTTGTTTTAATTCCCCTACTATATAATGAAGCTATTGTATATCTAAATTTATATATATACATATGTCTCCATATATATACAGTATTATTTTAATAGTAATAATAGTCATTTTTACTACTATCTATGGGAAGAAAAGAATGAATGAGGAGTGGAAGGGAGAATTAATTAAGAAGAGAAAAGATTTTACAGATGAAAATAGTATAGATACATATACATTAGTTTTTAAGACAGAGGATGGTAGGAAAAAAAGGACAAAGATTAATAGTTTAAGTGATTTTAATAATTGGAATATTGGAGATAAGGTGGAGAAGAAAAAAGGAGAGTATCATCCACGAAAGGTATAATCTTTAAGAGGAACTTAGCTTAGTATTATTCGGTGAGCCAATGGCCGTATTGAATAGACTCAGAACGATTAGTAGGCCATCTTAAGATATCCTTCCTGTTAGAACCCATATCATATAGATTCTTTATTATCTTCAGTACCTTGTTTATAGTTTTAATATCTGGATTAGCTCCTAGACTACGAAGATCTAATGAATGAGAATTATTTAGAAGAATATCTGCTTTTACTTTATTTAAGGAAGTATAAGCTAGTGGTAATACAGCATTTATATAATCAGTTCCTACTTCTTGAGAAAAATGATCACTTTCGTAATCAGGTTCTAGAAATATTCCGTTATTATCAAGCACTTCTGAATATATAAGGGTTGTAGTTGGATAATAATTATGATAATGCTTGAGAACTAAGAGGGCTCCTCTTTCCTCTGTAGGAGAACAGTTGTTCTCTGGACAGTAAGCAGCAGCTTCATCGTTAAAGATAATAGATATATTATCTATGTAGTGAGGATGCTCATTTGGATACTCAATATCAAGTTTATATGTATGGTAAACCTTATCTGAAAATTCCTCCATTGCTCTGAAGCCTCCTTGTCTGAAATAAACATATGGCTCTTGTTTGATCGTATTCCTTAAGTCCTCTATAGAGGTATTTTCATTTATTTCTTGGAATGTAGTTGGGCTACTTGTTGGATATTTTGGTTCCATAGAAAGAAAAAATAAGTTAGTACACATAGAAGGATACTATGAGCTAGCGGGGAAGTCAATGTTATATATCTGAGATAAAAAGTTCTAAAATCTTCTTGACAAAAAAAGCTATTCTTCTACAATATCCAGAATATGTAATTAATATAATATTGTCTATAATTCATGAAAATCCAAGACATACAAAATTGGGAAAGAGACTTCTCTCACAGAAAAGGTATTGCAGAGAATGAAGATGAAGCAACAAAGATAGGAATGTTAAAATTAACAGAGGAGGTAGGAGAACTATCTAAAGCTATCTTAGAAAAGAATTGGGAAGAGGTACTTGCAGAAGCTACTGATGTTATAGTATTTGCTTGTAAGCTTGCTAATGTAGCAGAAGATTTCCATAATACAGAGAAGCTAGTAGATGTTATAAAAGCTAAGATTGAGTTTTCAGAGAGAAGGACATATGACAAGGAAAAGAATAGATTTGATAAGCCTGAAGACAAAAGATTTGTTTAGAAGGGATTAATCTCAACTGATGTTGTGAAGCGTATTCGGGAAAACAAAAGTGACGCTATGGGTCTATATGTGATATAAATGCACATGGAAACAGAAAACCTCTCTAGTGAAGAATACAAAGATAATAATATAGAAGACCTTAAGGGATATTTTGATACAGCAATAGTAGTATTACAAGGAGGGATTAGAGATGATGGTAACTTACCAGTAATAGCAAAAATGAGAATGTTTGCAGGTATTATTGAATACCACAAAGCTTTAGAAAGAGGTCTATCTCCTGTCTTAATCCTTTCTGGTGGGGCTACTGCCTATCCAAACAATGAACCAATTCAGGAAACAGCTGTGATGAAAGAACTAATGCTTAAATATGATGTAGATAGTTTAAGAGTGATAGAAGAAACAGATTCTATAGATACTATAAGTAATGCAAAGTATTCAAGTGAAATATTAGAGAAATTAGGTTTTTTGGAAAATGGTATTACTCTACTAATAACTAATGAGTTTCACTTACAAAGATCTAAAAATGCTTTTAAGAGATATTATAAAGGACCTCTTTTTCCTGTTAGTGCTGAGGAGATATTAAAGAGTCTTGGAGACAGATACAGGTTACCAAATGATGTATTAGAGAAACCGTATGGTAAGTATGCTATGAAATTTATAGAGAGTATAGATAATACTAGGTTAGGTAAAAAAGATAATTTCATTGAACTTTTTTCTTTTCTTCCTGGAGGAAGAGATCTGTTATTACTTATTGCTAACTTAACAAGAAAATAGATAGGATTAAGGTCTAATTTGTTTTACTAGATTTCTTAATACCTCCCCT
>JAAZGF010000012.1 GCA_012511375.1 Candidatus Dojkabacteria bacterium
AAGAACAAAGCAAAGAGGGGAAATATGAGAGATTATGCAGATATTAGACAATTAATATGTTTATCTAATTTAGAAAGTATCAATGCGGAATTAATCAGAGATGGTCTAAAACAACAAGATAGATTAAGGAGGTTAAATAGGGTTGCAATATATCAAATGACTTCCCTTACTCAACAAGATATGAAGAGATTGGAAACAAAGTAATATAACCTAAGAAGATTTGTAAGCAATAGTTATATACATAAAATAATCATTAAAAAACTTCTCATCAGAATTATACACATTATCATACTTAAAATAGTCTACCCACATCTCCCTTAGCCTTGTTAATTCTCTGTATTGAGGATATGTTAGTTTAGATTCTTTTGTTAAATCAAAAAGCTCTAGAGATCTCACAAATGCCTCCTCTGCATACTCTTCATTACCTCTCTGCTTCCAATTAATAGCTCTGTACACATCACTACCAATATTAGCCAACTGTTCTAAGAAGGGTTTCTTTTGCCATGTACCATCTATATCTTTATGCTGAATATTTCTCATTATTCCTTAATTTTAGAATTAACAATATCTAAAATCTTCTTCTGTATCTTTACATCATCAATACCTCTAGAGAAGTTACCTTCTATTGGTCTTAGATTTATCATCGAATCAAACTCTACTCTTTCATCTCCTTCAAGTTCAGGATGTATATTTATCCCCCAGAGATCTTTCTGTTTAGAACCTCTGTCTAGCAGATACGCCTCTTGATCTGAGTGCAATCCTGCATCTACTACGAGTATTCCTTCTTCTATATCTACTACTGCCTTTGTAAGAGAACCAAACATTTTAGAAGCCATCTCTTTTAGTTCTTCTATTGTTATTTGTTCTTCTACTATTTTCATACCTTATTATATCCTATTTAGTAATTAAGGAAAAAGTATTGATTTCTCTATTACCATTTAGAGATGCTATAATGACTAGATTTCCATATACATATGAAAGAAAAAGATACAAATATATTTAAACTACTCTACTTCATATACAAGAAGTTTTATGTAGAAACAAAATACAAATGGCAGATGTGGTCTCTGTTCATTTTAACATCTTTAAAAAACATATACCCATTGGTATACAGCTACATATTAGGACTCCTTATTGATGCCATTACTATTGGATACAACAGTGGAGCAAGTTTTGAGTCTCTACACTCAATCATCATTGTTGCAATTATATTCACCTTCTCCTGGGTACTCATCATCAATCTTTTTAAATATATGGAGACAGTAACTATCCTATGGCAGCCATACCTAGAAGATGAGGTATATCTTAAAAAATATATTAAGATAGAACCAAAGACATACGAGAATCCTGAATTTGCTAACATGAAAAGTTCTTTAGATTGGAATGCTTGGGCGATTACTAACTCATTGTCCTATATAATTGAGATACTCTCTGCTATTCCTGTTCTTCTCATTTCTTTTTGGTCAATATATCGGGTAGTACCAGTTTTCCCCTTTTTAGGACTTCTTGCTGTAACTCCTACAGCATTAATTATTAAGAGGTTTGGAAAAAAGATTTGGAATATATGGTCAGATAATGGAGATGAAAAAATCAAATATTCTAGCTATAAATCTACACTCTGGGGAACAGATTTCGAAAGTCTTCAAGAAATATATATTTTTAAATACGGTAAATACCTCATAGAGAAGGCAAAGGAAATTAACAAAAAATTTACTACTAAGTTACAAAAAAACCATAAAAAGAGATATACATGGAGTCTACTCACAGACATTCTTTCTGCAGCAGTAACTATTTTTGTTTTAATATATTCCATTAAACTTGTTTTTGATGGACAGCTTACAATTGGTATGCTTACCTTTGTACTCTCTGCATACCGACAGTTTACAGGCGATATGGAACACACCCTTTACAGAATCTCCATACTGTTAGGTAACAAGAAGCTTCTCAGTACATTCCATTCTGTTCTAAATTGGGAAAACACCATAGTAAATGGAGAAACCAAACTCGAGGATACAGATAGTGGCCTTTCTATTGAGTTTAAGAATGTATGGTTTAAATATGACAGGAGTAAAGTATGGGTTCTAAAAGGTATTAGTTTTTCTGTAAACAAGGATGATGATATTGCTATTGTAGGAAAGAATGGTGCTGGTAAAACTACTTTAATTAAATTACTTTTAAGGATATATGATCCTCAGAAGGGAGAGATATTGATTAATGGTATTAATATTAAGGAGTTAGATTTGGATGATTACTACAAAATGGTAGGAATACTTTCTCAATCTTTTAACAGACTTAGTATTACCGCTTCAGATAATATATATGTTGGTGATATAAAGAATGAGAATAAAGAGGATATTGTTTCTGCTGCAAAGAAGGCTGATATACATACATATATCTCTCAGCTTCCATACAAGTATGAGACTTTCATTTCTAGAGAGATTAAGGATGGTATGCAACTTTCTGGTGGTCAGTGGCAAAAGTTGGCCATTGCAAGAGCATTCTTTAGAGATGCTAAACTATTAATCCTTGATGAGCCTACTAGTTCTGTAGACAGTATTTCAGAAGAGAAGATTTTTGAGAATTTAAGAGAGAATGCAGATTATATGACTACCTTTATTGTTTCTCATAGATTTGCTACTGTTCGTAAGGCTGCTAGGATACTTGTAGTAGATGATGGAAAGATAGTAGAAGATGGAAAGCACAAAGACCTTATGAGTAAGAATGGTTTGTATAGTCAGATGTATAACAAACAGGTAGGATAGGAGAGTTAGACTAAAAAAGGTAATGCAGGGCTCCGTCTATATTATGTTTTTCAACATTGGAGCCCTGCTTAAAAGACAAAGGAT
>JAAZGF010000013.1 GCA_012511375.1 Candidatus Dojkabacteria bacterium
TAAGAGTTGGTTAGAGTATACTAATGCCACATACAAACTCGTAAATATGGATAACTTTAAAGAGTTCTTAAAAATAAATTAAATACAAACATACTATGAAAGCACTCATACTTGCAGGAGGAAGAGGTACTAGATTAAGACCTCTTACACATACAAAAAACAAACACCTGCTACCCATTGGGAACAGGCCAATGATAGAGAGAATAATTAGGGATGCTGTAGATTTAGGAATAAAGGAGATAATAATAAATGTGAATAAAGGAGATACAGAAATAGCAGAGGTACTAGGAGATGGTAAAAGATTTGGTAAGGGTGTAAAACTCTTTTACATAGAACAACCAGAACCAAATGGAATGATGTATCCCATTAAATTAGCACAGAAATTAATAGGGGATGATGAGTTCCTTTTCTCGGCAGGAGACAATATTCTTACAGGAGGTCTTAAACCACACTATGATGACTTTAAAAAGAAAAAATCAGATGCTCATGTACTAGTAGTTAGAAGACCAGACTATCAGAACTTTGGAGTAGCAGTAATGGAGGGAGACAAGATAGTAAATACAGTAGAGAAACCTACAGAGTATGTAAGTGACTTAGTTCTCTCAGCTATATACTTCTTCACACCTGCTGTATTCAAAGCATTTAAATATGCTAAACCAATAGATCCAAAAGGAACAGGAAAACCTGAATACTATCCCCCCGTTATTAATAACTGGTTAATAGAGAATGGACATACTTTTACAGCTTCAGAAGTAACAGGATGGTGGAAAGATACAGGAGCACCAGAGGATATCATATTAGCAAACAGATTGATTCTTGAAAGAGAGTGTTTGGATAAATGTGAAGGTAAGGTACTGGACTCTAAGATGGAAGGTAGTATAGAGTTAGGGAAAGGTTCAGTTGTTAAAAATAGTGTTCTCAGAGGTCCCATATCCATAGCAGAGAACGTTACTATAGAGAATGCATATATAGGGCCATTTACCTCCATTGGAACAGACAGTGTTGTTAAGAATGCACAGATAGAGAACAGTATCCTCATGGGTAACTGTAATATTCATGATCTAGACACCATATTAGATAGCTCTCTTGTAGGATGGAATGCAGAAGTAACACAGAAGAATGGATACCCTAAAGCAGATACTATGTATATAGGGGATGACTCATTAGTACAGTTAGCTAAGTAGAGAAATAACTTTTTAAAAAACATATTATGGAACTTGAAAAAAATATAGGGGAGATAGAAGGATTAGTGATAATAATACCAAATGTATTTAAAGATGCGAGAGGTTTTTTTAAGGAAACATTTAACGAAGAAGAATTCAGAAAGAATGGAATAGATATACATTGGGTACAAACAAACCATTCAAAATCATCCAAAGGAGTATTAAGAGGACTACATTGGCAAAAAGGAGAATATGCACAACATAAGTTGGTAAGGGTTACAAAAGGAGCAGTAATGGATGTAGCAGTAGATCTTAGAAAAGATTCTCCTACATTTGGTAAATATGCATTGGTAGAGTTAACAGAAGATAATCACAAAATGTTTTTGTTGCCTGCAGGTTTTGCACATGGTTTTGTATCATTAACGGATGACACCCATTTTGAATATATGGTAGGAGGAGGTGTTTACAACAAAGAAAGTGAGAGAGCAATAGTATGGAATGACCCAGACATTGGTATAGATTGGAGGTTGGAAGAGTGGGATATTGGAGAGCCAATTGTTTCAGAGAAAGATGCAAATGCACCAACACTGAAAGAGATATTAGAAAATAATCCAGAGGATCTATTTTAATTTTTACTTTCTTAAAATGAAAAAAGTCTTAATATTGGGTTCTAGTGGAATGTTAGGTTCCTACCTCTGCAATCTGTTAGAGGAAAAATATCCTGAATTTAAAGTAATTAGAAATGATAAGGCAGAGGGAGGGATTGATATAACGGATGATCAACAGGTGAGAGAGATGGTGTTTGAGACGAATGCAGACTACGTAGTGAACTGTGCAGCGTTTACAGATGTAAATGCCGCAGAGGATAATCCAGAGATAGCTTTTAAAGTAAATGCAGATGCTCCTGAATATATGGCTAAGGTATGTAAAGAACAGGATATACCCTTTTTACATATATCTACAGACTATGTGTTTGGTGATAACAAAGAGGATGGATACAAGGAAGACCATAGTGA
>JAAZGF010000113.1 GCA_012511375.1 Candidatus Dojkabacteria bacterium
GCCGCCATCGGCGCGGCACAGATCGAGGATGCCAGCATCACCCGGGCGAAGATCGGCGAAGCGGCTATCGGTTCCGCGCAGATTGAAACCGGTGTGATTAACGCTGCCCACATCGGTGCCGGTGAAATCCAGGAAGCTCATATCCATGACGGAGCGATCACCCACGCGAAGATCACGGATGGTGCCATCCGCAACGCGCACATTGAGAATGGCGCCATCGACAGCGCAAAGATCGCGGACGCCGCCATTCAGAACGCGCACATCGCTGGGGCGGCGATTGACACCGCCAACATCCGGGACGGCGCGATTGCAAGCGCGAAGATTACGGATGCCGCCGTGACCCGCGCCAAGATCGCCGACCTTGCCGTTGGCTCGGCACAGATTGATGACCTTGCCGTCACCACGGCGAAGATCGCACAGGCGGCGATCACCAATGCGCAGATTGCCAACGCCGCCATCGACACCGCCAAGATTGCTCTGGGCGCGATTACCGCCGCCCTCATTGGGAAAGGTGCGGTCGGTACGGCGCAGATCGCGGACGGCTCCATCACGGACGCCAAGATCGTCGAGCTGACTGCCAACAAAATCACTGCCGGTATTCTTTCTGTGGAGCGGCTCATCATCCGGGGCAGTGAGCAGAGCATCATCTACGCCATCAACAACATGGGCGAGCTGGTTTCCACGCAGGTGGACACCATTGACGGCTATGTGCTCACGGAGCGCACCGTCACTGCCGACAAGATTGTTGCCCACAGCATCACCGCAGCGGAGATTGCCGCAAAGACCATCACCGCCAACGAGATTCTGTCCGGGACGATCACCGGCAATGAAATCGCGGGCGAAACGATCACCGGCGCAAACATCAAAGCGGGTACCCTGACCACCAGCCATGTGACGGCGGACTTTGGCAAAACCCTCGACCTGACCAGCAATACCGGCATCAACCAGCGCGTCCAGAAGGTGTACACCGACATGGACGCGCTTTTGGGTTTCCGGCTGGAGATTGTCTCTTCCTCGGACATTCTGTCGGATGCCATTCAGTCAACTATCCTTTCCGCGAGGGTCTGGCACGGCAGCCAGAATGTGACCGATACGCTGGACGCTTCCCGTTTCCGGTGGAAGCGGGTTTCTTCTGACTCAACCGCAGATGAACTCTGGAACGCTGCCCATGCAGGCATGAAAGCCATCACGCTGACGGTGCGGGATGTGCTGTACAGCGCCACCTATTCCTGTGAACTCACCGACATGTAGGAGGACTGACCATGGCGATTATCGCAACCGGCTCCAAAACTATCATCGACCTGTCTGACGGCAAAAGCCTGTCGGCCTACCTCGGCTCCAATCAGCCCCGCACCCAGATCCACGACGTGAACGCCAACACCTATCAGCCCAACTGGACGACCACGGCGGGCAAGCTGGTCATCACCCCGGTGGTGTACGCCAACCATACTGCCATCGCGCTGACCAATGCCGCGCTGTCCATCACCTGGAAGCGCAGGGAAGGCTCCGGCTCCGAGGCCAACCTTGCCAGCGGTGAGACCGTGTCCGGCAATGTGCTGACGGTCACCCAGAACAAGCTGTCATCGGTTTCCAGCGGTCTGCTGACCTACATTGCGTATGTGACCTACACTGACCCGGATACCGGCCTGCCCATCAATGCCACAGCGGACATCACCTTTGCGCTGGTTTCCACCGGCGAAAACGCGAAGTCAGCGTGGATCAGCGGCGAGCAGGTGTTCAAGTACGACAAGGACGGCAATGTTTCTCCAGCCCAGATCACGCTGACGGCGAATCTGCAAAACGTGACCATGGGCAAGTGGCAGTACAAGAACAGCAGCGGCACCTGGACGGATTACCCTACCACCAGTGACAATGCCAGCATTACTGCTGCAACGCTGGTGGTGAAGCCCACCCACGCCATTTTCGTAGGTTCGACCGCTTCCCTGCGCGTCACCACCTCGGACAGCGGCATCGGCGACACGACCAGCATCTACAAGGTGCAGGACGGTGCTACCGGCGCGACGGGCGGCACGGGCGCGGCAGGCAAGAATGCCTCCGTGGTGTTCCTGACCAATGAGAACATCACCTTCGCGGGCAATTCCTCCGGCGTGGTCACCGCCGTCACCAAGACCTGCAATGTGGTGGCATACACCGGTACCACCAAGGTCACGCCGACCCTCGGCACCATTTCCGGCGCACCGACCGGCATGACTGTGACCGCGGGCTCCGCGTCCGGCAATGAGATTCCGCTGACCATCGCCATTGCCGCCAATTCCTACCTTGGCGGCTCAGGCCATCTGGAAGGGACGATCAGCATCCCGGTGACCGCGCCGGTGTCCACCACGCTGCAGCTTCGCTGGAGCAAGGTCAATACGGGCGCGACGGGTTCTGCTGCCTATGTACTGACGGTCTACGCGCCCAGCGGCACGGTCTTCACCAAAGGTACGGCGAACGGCGGCACCAGTATGACGCTGAACGCACAATCCTTCCAGGGCTCCACCGACCGCACCACCAGCAGCAGTTCCCTGTATCTGTGGCAGAAGTACGAATCTGGCAGCTGGACAACCTTCAAGGCAGAAGCTTCCGGTTCCTCGGGCAGCACCTGCACAGTGAACGCC
>JAAZGF010000107.1 GCA_012511375.1 Candidatus Dojkabacteria bacterium
ATATTGAGATTGCTCTAATTACAGTATTCTTAATAGTAAAAATAGTAGGATATGGATATGCTGAAATATTAGCTAGCCACTTAATATGGTTGGTACTTCTATCAAAAGTTTCTTTAATAGCTTCTGAATGGTATTTAAATAAACTTAAAGAAATATAGCATGGAGATATTTTTAGATCTATGGAACAATTGGACAACCTTAGAAAAGATTTCTGGATTATCTTGCTTTTGTATAATCTTCATCTTACTTCCAATAGCTGTGAAAGTAATAACTAAAAACAAACCATTGAGTATTTTCTCCACCCTTTCTCTTCTATCAACTGCTCTTTTTACTCTCATTGGAATAGTAGCTCTTAGAATCGTCTTTGATTTAGAAATATCTCATATCTTTCTACTTACTCCTCTTGTACTCCTTTTTGTTAATATATTAAATATAGGGACCTGTGTGGGCTATTACTCCATGCATTCAAAAAGAAAAGGCTTTAACTTAATTGAGTTAAAAGAAGAATATCAAAAAGATTCTATTCAATTAACAATATTAATACTACTACTCTTCCTTAGCCTTTCCATATTTCTCACTTCAACATTTCTAGTATTTATAATATTCACAGGACTTCTTTCTTTGGGAATAATATGGTTTAACTACGCACTATTTTACTGGTTTGTTCTTAAATAATATGGTTACATTTTCCAGACCAATTATTGTAATTGCAGGATCAACTGCTTCTGGTAAGTCTAATATTGCAATTAAATTAGCAAAAGATATCAATGGAGTAATTATCAATGCTGATTCTAGACAGATATACAAAGAACTTTCTATTGGAACAGCAAGACCCTCTCTTAAGGAAACAAATGAGGTTCCTCACTTTCTGTATGGGCACATCTCGGTAAAAGAAAACTATAGCATATACAAATATCAAAAAGATGTACAAAAAGTTTTAGAATCTCTTCTTGTAAATCAAACTCCTATCTTGGTAGGAGGTACAGGTTTGTATATTGATTCCATCATATTTAACTACTCTTTAAAGAAAGAGGAAATAGATACAAAAAGAAGAAAACAGTTGAGTAACCTCTCAGTAAAAGAGCTAAAAGAACTTATTAATCCTGATATATTAAATTCATTAAATGAAAGTGATAGAGATAACCCTATTCGATTGATTAGATTAATTGAAAAAGGCAAAAAAAATGAACAAAGAGGAAAAGAATTAACTCACAAATATTTTGTTCTTGATCTCCCAAGAGACGAATTAAACAAGAAGATAGAGGAAAGAGTTAAGAGAATGATAGAAGAAGGATTAGTTGAAGAAAACACAGAAATCAGAAAAGAGAACTTAGGAAAACACCTTGCTCTTAAAACAATTGGATATCAGGAATTTGATGAATATTTCAAAGGAAAGAAATCATTAAAGGAAGTAGAGGAAGAAATCATTAAAAATACTTGTAAATATGCAAAAAGACAAAGAACATGGTTCAGAAAACATAAAGATGCACTATGGAGTAGTAATTACAACCTAATACTAGAGGAGTCTGTAAAACTCATTAAAACTTCATAATTCCCCTCTATACTCTTTATCAACTTTATTTCATCTACAACAAACTCTATATCCTCTACTGCCAAACCCTTAGATACTGTTTGCAAATCTCTACATATATTTGAATACTCTTGGTTAGTCAAATCTTTACTAACTCTACCTAAAGTTAAATGAGGAGTAAAATTCCCTTCATTCCTAGTTTTAAGAACTTGTTCTAGTTCTAAAAACAATTTTCTCATCTCATCTCCTCCTTCTAGTAAATCAAGATATATTAATTCTTTGTACCTTCTAGATATTCCTAATTTAACCGTATTAAATTTAATTTTAAACTTTCTCAACAGGAAATTATTTAATCTATACTTAAAGTATAGTTTTTTGTAAAAAGGAAGCTTCTCCCCAAAATAGATGAGGGATATATGAAAATTTTCTACCTTACTCCATCTAACGGGGATACCAAAACCTTCAAACACTGGAACCATTTTATCAGTAACTACCTGTATTTTATCTGATGCCTCTTTAGTAGGAAATATTCCCAAGAAAAAACTCATTTCTCTATTTCGTTATCTTATCTACTCCTATATATTTTCTTAAAATCTCAGGAACTAATATACTTCCATCTTCTTGCTGATATGTTTCAAGTAAAGCAACCATCAACCTGCTAGTAGCAAGACCTGAAGCATTTAAAGTATGGAGATATTTAAGCTTAGATCCATCTTTAGGTTTGTATCTCATATTCCCTCTTCTGGCTTGATACTCTCTTACATTAGAAGCTGAACTCACTTCATAGTATTGCTGTATGGAAGGAAGATATACTTCAATATCGTATGTTTTAGCTGCTCCTGCTGCACAATCTCCTGCCGCTAACTTAACAGTTCTGTAATGTAAACCTAAGCCTTCTACTAGAACTTCAGCTCTCTTTACAAGTTCCTCCAATACTGTAGCTGAATCCTCTTCCTTTACAAACTGATATATCTCTACCTTGTTAAATTGATGCATTCTAATCAACCCCTTTTCATTTGCTCTGTAACTCCCTGCTTCCTTTCTGTAACAAGGGGTATATGCAAAAAATTTCTTTGGCAACTCTTCTTCATCCAACACTTCATCTCTGTAAATATTTGTTAATACTGTCTCTGCAGTTGGTATTAAACACATTCCATCTTTCGTCCAGTACACATCATCCTCAAACTTAGGTAATTGCCCTGCTGTATATGCGGATTCTCTTGTAACAAGATTGGGAGGAATTATCATCTGGTATCCTTCCTGTACATGATACTCTACAAAATAGTTGATTAATGCCCACTCTAATCTAGCTCCTAAGCCTTTGTATATACTGAAATTATTCCCTGAAATTTTAGTAGCTCTTTGAAAATCTAGTATATCCAAATCAGTTCCTAGTTGAACATGATCCTTAATTTCAAATCCATATTCTGGCTTTTGTCCAAATTCTTTTACTACTTCATTCTTTTCCTTTCCTCCTGCGACCACGTCCTCATCTGGGATATTAGGAAGTACTTCTAGTTTAGCTCTTAATTCTTGTTCTGTACTTTTCAATTTCTGTTCTACCTCTTTAATCTCTTGTGCCTTTTCTTTTAAACTCTCCAGAAGTTTCGTATATTCCACTTCCCCTTTATCCATACTAGCCATTCTGTCATTAAATTCTTTCTGTCCAGCCCTTTTGGTATCATACTCTGTTTGTAAATCCTTTTTTCTCTCATACAGATCTACTATTTCATCTAGATTGAACTCCTTGGAAGAAAGTCTCTTTAACAATCCCTTTTCTACATTATCCTTGTCCTCTACAATCCTTTTTACATCTATCATATTAACGACTCTTTAATTTATACAAATTATTGTATTATATTCTGCATTCTTGGTATTATCAAGCAATGCAAAAAGAAGAACGATTATTAAAAAAAGAAATACAAAAAGCTAAAAACATATTAATCCTATCACACAAAGGACCTGATTTAGATGCATTCTGTAGCATGATGATAGTAGAAAGAGGTTTAAGTGAAATATTTCCTAACAAAAATATTGTTGTAAAAGCTAGGCAGTATCCTAATATTAAATTACCTCATATGAAAAGGATACAGATTGTGAAAGAGGAGGAAAAGATAGAACCAGAGAATGAAGATTTGATTATTGTTACAGATGCTGGAGAGTGGAGACTTTGCCTAGAGAATGAGGATACTATTGAAAACACTTTAGTTCCTGTATTTTTCATAGATCATCACAAAACAGATATTCCCCCTTCACCTAACACTCATACCGTAAATGAGATGAGAAGTTCTGCTACAGAACAAGCTTATGTAACCTTAAAGAAATTGTTTGGTAAAAAATTTAAGGTAGACGAAGATATAGCGACACTGGTGCAGTATGGAATTCTTTCAGATACTGGAAGATTTATGTTTGATCTCACTACACCAGATACTTTACGTATCTTTGCTGAGGTAATGGAGATATACAGAGTTGATATTGAAGAGTTTGAATACAAAAGTAAGAAATTTCCAAGAGAGGCCAATAGTGTAATTATTGAGTACTTAAAGACTTTAACAATAGTGGGTGATGCATCATACATGTATATCTCAAAAGAGATAATTCAAGAGAAAGGATTTCAGAGACAGGAGGTAAATGAAGCCTTTGCTTTTCTAAAAGACAAATACCTAAGATACATACAGGGAGTACACTGGGGCTTTATAGTAAAGCCTATGTTTAGTGATGATGAGAAATGGTCTGTATCGTTCAGAAGTACAAAAGGTTATCAGGATGTAGAAGTAATAGCTAAGAAGTTAAATGGAGGTGGACATAAATACTCGGCAGCCACGAAAATTCCTGCAGGTAATGTACAGGAGGTTTTAGATTGTGTATTAACAGCAATTAATGAAGTTGTTCCTTCTTAACATTCTCTTTCTTCTCAGCATACTCTTTTTCTAACTCTTTTACTTTCCACATAAAGATTCTGCTCTTGTCCTTGGCATTTGGATAATCTGTTGTAAATCTTAAAGCTGTTTCCAGAATTGCTCGAGGTTTCTCTTTTGCCCACTTAATATACATTGTTGTTCTTTTTCTATCTCCTAACTGGGACGACAGTCTAAGTCCATAGACTTGATACTCTTTGGATATGTATTTATATTTATCTCCAAAAATCTTTTTAGGATTTGTCTCTAACTTATCTATATCAAAAAGCTGTTCCTGCTCAAAAGGTTTCTTTTTTTTAAGCTCTCTCTCTTTTTTAATATCTTTAAGGATATCTTTTACAGAATCCATGTATAAATATTATCAAAATATTCACTATTACTCGAATTTTACACCTAGCTGTTCTAGTTCAGCATAGAACTGTTCGCGAGCCAATCCTGTCTCTTCAACGGCATTTACGATGGCTTTTGTAAACTTTACTTTTGCTGGATCATCTAGCATTGATACTGTCTTAAACATCCTATCAAACCAACCGATAGCTGCCCTACCTTCTCTGGATGATTGATCCCTTATTGCAATTATATGTCCATTTGTTTTAATTTCCTTCCATACCTCATCTCCAAAAAGAGGACCAGCCAAATTCTTTTCATTTGCTTTCCGTTTTAGATATGTTTCTGCTTGTTTAGTTGAATACTTTTTAGAGATTAAAAATACTGCTGTTCTTACCTGTTCAGAATAGTAATCTTCTCCACTAGTAGAATCTTCTTTTTTGTCTAGCTTAGTCAGAAGAAGAGCTGTAGAGTATGGGAGTACTCCTCCACTTACCATCTCTTGGACTTTTGGAGATAATCCTTCAACATACTTTATTGAATCACTAACCTTTTTAGGAGACCTTCCCATTCTCCTTGCTAACCATGCAATTGTGATGTTCTCCTTCCCATATATTTCTTTACTGCTTTGCCAAAAAGAATGGATTATTTTAGCATCCTGCTCAGGTGTCATTTTGTTCTGTAAATTTTCAGACATTTGAATTGAGAGAATTTCTTCATTACTTAATTCTCTATCTGCTATTCTTATGATAATCTTTCGAAGGAAGCCTGAATCACAGAGATGTTTTATAGCATAATATCTGTGTTGTCCTGCTATTACTCTAACGAATTTTTCTCCTTCTATCTCAACAATATCACCAATGCAAGGCTGCAATTGTCCAATCTCATTTATACTCATTGCCAACTCCATCATTGGCTCTGTCTCTATCTCTCTAATATTATTTGCAAGGATAACATTGTATGGGTCAACTTCTACCCAATTCCACACAACCTCTTTGATTCCATTTTCAATTAAATCCTTGTCTTCCAAGGATGAAGCTTCCCCAACCATGTGGCTATCTTATAACAAGAGATTATGAGTAGTCAAAAGAGTAATGTTTTTGCTTTACTTAGGTTGTTTTTTCTTCTCTGTTTTCCCAAAATCAATCCTATCTCCATAAATCCTTTTTGTAGTTCTATCTATTTCATATCTCATCTGAGGAAAAAAGGTCCCCTCTCTTGCTGTTACATCTTCCATAAACCAGAATAATCTTTCACTATGAGCATATCCACTTGTAGGAGGCATTCCATATTCCAACATTTCTACAAAATCTATATCTAACATATGAGCCTCTTCGTCTCCCTCGTCTCTTAAAGCCTGTTGTTCTAAAAATCTATCTAGTTGATCTAAAGGATTATTTATCTCAGAGTAACCATTCCCTAATTCGCTCCCTGCTATTATTATTTGAAACCTTTCTGTTAACTCATCATCACCTTCATGTGCTTTTGCTAATGGAGAAATAAATTTGGGTTGATTAATTAGAAATGCTGGACCTGATATCTCTGCTCTAGCTATTTTCCAGAGGTTATCTATCAACCTGTTTCTATTAGTTGCACCATCTAATTCTATATTATTCTGCTCTACGACCTTTAATATTTTCTCATCACTATCCTTAAAGATATCTACGTCAAACCTTTCCTTTATTAAACTTGTATAGTCTAACTCTTTCCACTCATCTGTTAAATCAAATGTATGACCTCTTGTTGTAAATTTTGTTTTGCCATAAAGTTCATTCGCTATATACAGGAACATTTCTCTTACTAATTCCATGTTATCTCTAAAATCTGCATATGCCCAATACCATTCAAACTGATAATACTCTTGTAAATGCTCATCATCTATTCCCTCGTTTCTAAAATTAGGACCAAGAACAAAAATCTTTTCATATCCTGCTCCTACCAATCTCTTCTGATACAGTTCTGTTGAAATCCTTAAGTAAAAATCTTGATTAAGAGCATTGTGATGCGTAACAAAAGGAGCGGCATCTGCACCTCCTGTAACATATTCTAGAATAGGGACCTCTACTTCCATGAAGCCTTTCTCTTGCATAAACGCTCTTTGTATTTCCCAGAATTTAGATTTTCTTTCAAACATCTCAAACGTATTCCTATTGATTATTAAATCTAAATATCTTCTTCTAAACTGTTGTTCTTTGTTCTTTAATTTTCTAGGGATAGGTCTTAAAGCTTTAGCAAGTAATTTAATGTTTTTCGCCACTATTGATATCTGTCCTGTTTTACTTTTACCAATAGCTCCTTTTACTTCTATAAAATCTGCTAAATCTAAAAGAGATAGATGCTCTGAACCAAGGTATCCATTTTTCAAATCTTCCTCTATTTCATTACTCTTAATCATTACCTGAATATCTCCTCCCTGATCTCTGATGTCTGCGAATATTAACTTCCCATGCTCTCTCCAAGATATTATTCTTCCTGTTAGCGTAACTACTTTTCCTTCAAACTTTTTAAAGTTTTCTAAAATCTTGTTATTAGAATACTCTTTGTTTGAATGTGCAGGATATGGGTTAATTCCTAATTTCCTTAATTCTTTTAGTTTTTCTATTCTTACTTCTCTTTGACCAATGAGATCACTTTTAAGATTCTCTTGCATTCTTTCTTTTAATCAATTAATTAGCTCCATTATATCATATGATATATGTAAGAATTGACTAACATGAAAAGGAAAGATAGAATTCAAATTATGTGTAATTTTTCTAAAAGCAGAAATGGAGGTTACTCTTTTGAAACAGAAACACTTTAGAAGTAAAAAAGAAAATCATTTTACTTGTCTTAACTGTAAAGCTTTTATTGAAAAAAGTGAGCATATTGGAACAAGACACAGAAACCACTGCCCTGTTTGTTTGTATTCAAAGCATGTGGACTTAAACAAATCAGGAGACAGAAAATCTCTGTGTAAAAGTAAAATGAAACCCATAGGTTTAACATTTAAAAAAGAAGCAGCTAACAAGTATGGAGGAGAAAGAGTTGGAGAATTAATGTTAGTACATCGCTGTTGCAATGAGAAGTGTAGGAAGGTTTCGATAAATAGATTAGCTGGAGATGATGATGTTAAAATAATCTTAAATCTTTTTGAGGAATCCCTATCCTTAGACCCTGTAGAGAAAGAAAGGATATATACGCAAGAAGGAATTAAGTTACTAACAGAGGAGGACAGAGAGGAAGTAGAATCTCAGCTTTTTGGTAACAAAAATAGTAGTAAAGAGCGAGGGGTTAATATATAATTTGAATATGTCAAATATGGATCTATTAGATAAAGTAACATCATTAGCTAAAAGGAGAGGAATTATCTATCCAAACTCTGAAATATATGGAGGAATTGCTGGATTCTATGATTATGGACCTGTTGGTGTTGAAATGAAAAATAATCTTAAGAGATATTGGTGGAAAGAAATGGTAGATAGGAGAGAGAATGTGGTTGGGATAGATGGAACAATAATTACACATCCTAAGGTTTGGGAGGCTTCTGGCCATGTTGAAAGTTTCGGTGATGAGGTTATGGAGTGTAAGAAGTGTCATCAGAGATATAGAGTTGATGAGATAAAAGATATATGTCCCAATTGTGGAAACAAGGAATTTACAGAACCTAGAATGTATAACCTCCTTTTTGAGACTGAGGTAGGTGTGATAGAGAATACAAAGATTAGGGCATATTTAAGAGGAGAAGCATGTCAAAACATATATCTTGATTTTAAGAATGTTGTAGATAGTACAAGACAGGTTATCCCTTTTGGTATTGCACAGATAGGAAAAGCTTTTAGAAACGAAATAACTCCTCAGAGATTAACTTACAGAAGTAGAGAGTTTGAACAGTGGGATATGCAATTCTTTGTACATGCTGATGAGATGCCAAAGTGGTTTGAGTATTGGAAAACAGAAAGGATGAACTTCTATGAGAATCTTTACAACAAAAAGGAGAACTTAAGATTTAGACAACATCCTAAGAATCAACTAGTTTTCTATGCAAAGGATGCTTATGACATAGAATATAATGCTCCATGGGGTTGGGCTGAAAATGAAGGAATTCATTGGAGAGGCGATTACGATCTTACTCAGCACAGTAAATATTCTGGGAAAGATTTATCATATACAGATCCGGCAAGTGGTGAGAGATATATCCCCTCTATCGTTGAAACTTCAGGAGGTGTAGACAGAACATTGTTAATGATACTCTTTGACGGATATGAAGAAGAAGACTTAGGAGAAGGGAACAAAAGAACACTCTTAAGAATACATAAAGATATTGCAGCATACAAAGCAGCTATCTTTCCTCTTGTCTCTAACAAGCCTGAGTTGGTTAAAAAGGCTAGGGAGATTTTTGATTCTCTCTCACAAAAAGAAAAGGTTGTGTGGGATAGTAGAGGAAATATTGGGAAGCGGTACAGATATCAGGATGAGATAGGGACTCCTTACTGTATTACTGTAGATTATGATTCTCTAGAAGACGACACTGTTACCGTTCGAGAAAGAGATAGTATGAAACAAGAAAGAGTTAAGATAGAAGAGCTTAAACAATATATTTCTTAACAGGATATCTCCAAAACCTCATACATTATTCTTCTTAAGCCTACTCTTACTTTAATAGTATCACCTACCTTTGCATTGGATAATGCTTTTCCTAATGGGGATTTATCAGAGATTTTGTTCTCTGTAGGATTAGCCTCTACTTCTGAAACTATTGTATATGTTGCCGTTTTATCCTTAATACTAAGCTTCACTATACTTCCAATTCCTACATTACCTACAGAACAGTCCTCTTTGCCCATTTCCACAGAGTTTTCCAATATTCCTTTGATCTCACTAATTCTCTGATCTACATTTGCTAACTCTACCATAACAGCATTAATACTATCTGTTTCTTCACTCATATCACTCATCCTAGCCTCCTCTAAAGATTCAGAATGTGCTTTCTTTCTTTTCTTCTCTAAAGCCTTAAGCTCTTTTTCAAGTTGTTTAATTTTTGATTTTGTTAGTACAATTTTTTCAGTCATTTAATCATTTAGCTTAATTAAAACATTGGGTGGTAGTTAAAAAATCTTTCAAGCAGACTTCATTATACCATCTTCTTATGCTTCTGTCTGTATTCCTTAATCTCCTGATGGTTACCTGAAAGAAGTGCTTTTGGTACAGTCCAATCATTAAAACTTTCTGGTTTGGTATACTGAGGATGATCTGTTTCCCCATTTACAAATGTCTCTTCTTCTAAAGAAAGTTCATTACCCAGTACTCCTGGGACAAGTCTTGTTACTCCCTCTATAAATACTAGAGCAGGAAGCTCTCCTCCAGCTAATATATATTCCCCTATTGAAAACTCATAATCTATTAAATAATCATGTACTCTTTGGTCAAATCCTTCATATCTTCCACATATTATTATCATATGCATATCTTTTTTTTGAGAAAAATCTTCTAAATCTTGCTGCTTGATTACTTTTGCTTTTGGTGTTGTTATTGCAACAACAGTATCTTTCTCTTTTAATTCCTTTACTGCTTCATATATCGGTTCTACTTTCATTATCATGCCTGGACCTCCTCCATATGGAGTATCATCTACCGTTCTATGCTTATCTTTTGTCCATTTCCTAAGATCATGAACATTTATTTTAACTAATTCCTTTTTAACAGCATTTTTAAGAATTCCTGTATCAATATATTTTTTTACTGTTTCAGGAAATATTGTTATTATATCGAATTTAATCATATGGGTATTATACTACTTCCTACTAATAAAGGGATTATCCTTGATATAGTAGCGCCAAGGAACATCTTTGTATTCCTCTGCATAATCTATCCCTACCCTTGCTGTTTTTACAATATCTTTGTCATTAACTTGAAAGCCATCATCAACGATATATAGCTTAAAATCAGGACTAGTTAAATCCTGGCCATACAATTCTTTAGTAATATTCATTGCTTTACACAATTTCCCGGGACCATTAGTTAGAGATTTTATATCTTCCATACCTCTTCTTTCCTTCATTATCTCTATTCCATATATTGGTTCTACAGCTCTAATCAGTACTACACTTGGAATATCCTTAGGTTGAGTAACAAAGGTAAAAAGATGATGTGTATGTACAGTATAAATATATGCATAACCACCCTCTTCAAATTGAATAGTTGTTCTAGGAGTCTTCTTATTCAAATATGTATGAGACCCTTTATCCTCTCCTCCTATATATGCTTCTACTTCTACTATTCTTCCTGCTGTTGTATTTTTACCTTCTTCATGGACTAAAATTTTACCAAGAGAGTCCTTTAGACAAATAAATGTATTTTGTAAGTAAAAAGTTTTAGGAAGTATACTTTGTTTCAATTCTGATATATCCATATGTGGTACCGCTACGGGGAATCGAACCCCGATTGCATGATTGAGAATCATGTGTCCTAACCGTTAGACGATAGCGGCTTACAAGCAATGATTTTACCATAATTATGAACTATTTTGCACGTAACTACAGGGTTCTACTTATTTGACATTAATATATCTTACATATATCATTTGCTGCTAACTTTTAAACTATTCGTTATGTCAAAAGAAAAGAGACATAGAACAACTAAAGAAGGATTTAAAAAGTTAAAAGAGGAACTTAAACTCAGAGAGAAAGAACTGAGAGCTAAGATAGCTAATACTCTTAGTGAAATGAGGAACCAAGGAGACTTAAGAGAAAATGATGGATATTCCATGGCAATTGAAGAGCAGAACATCAATGAACAAGAGATTATCACTTTAAAGGAAAAGATACAGAATGCTGAAATAGTCAAAGCCGAAAAAAAGGACAGAGTAGAGATGGGACATACTGTAACATTGAAAAATCATAAAAGTATTGTTTATGAAATAACTAGTGAAGAAGAAGCAAATCCCCTAGAAGGAAAAATATCTTCTCGATCACCTATCGGTTGTGCAATTATGGGCAAAAAAGTAGGAGATAAAGTAACTATTGAAACTCCCAAAGGTAAGACAAACTACGTTATAGAGAAAATTTCCTAAGGGTGAATTAGCGTACCATCTGTCAAAATCTCTTTTATACTATTTTTCTCATATACTGAGTCTCCTCCTGTAATAAAAAAGGAAATATTCTTCTTAAAGCAAAATCTAGCACAACCTATATCTATTGGAATATTATCATTAGCTTTATGAAATGAATCTTCTAATATATTAAACTGTTCAAAATAGTCCTGCCAAGAAAGATCTTTTATAATAGGAGTATTAGGATTTACCCTAGGATCTTCTTCATATACATAATTTATATTAGAAATCTTGTACACCAT
>JAAZGF010000108.1 GCA_012511375.1 Candidatus Dojkabacteria bacterium
AGGAAGGTTGGAGAAAAGGTTCAAACAGAAATGGAGAGCTATACAGATTTGATTACACAGATAGGGATGTAGAGGTAAGACGTGATGCAATAGTAAAGGCATTTGAAATAGCAAAAGAAGGAGATGCTATTCTTCTTACAGGAAAAGCTCATGAACAATCACTCTGCTTTGGTCAGACAGAGTATCCCTGGAGTGAAACAGAAGAAGTTAAAGCACTTCTTTCAAAAGAATAATATTGATAATTTTAAATAATGAGATATACAGTTACTGTAGTAAGAGGGATTCGAACTCCAATAATAGCTAGTGGAGCTGATTTAATAGAAATAATAATTGTAACAATAATAAAAGCGTCTAAAAAAGAGAAGTTTGAGTTAAAGGACAATGATATTATTGGTATTACAGAAGCAGTGGTGGCAATAGCCCAAGAGAACTATGTTTCTATGGAAGATATTGGAAGAGAGACGAAGAAAAAATTTCCAACAGATGAGATTGCATTAATATTCCCTATCTTAAGTAGAAATAGATTCTCCTGTATACTTGAGTCAATAGCAAAGGTATACAAAAAGGTCTATCTAGTTCTGAGATACCCAGCAGATGAGGTAGGTAATGCTTTAATGAATGAAGACAGGATGTATGAGTTAGGTTTAAACCCCTACTCCGCTTCCTTCTCTGAGAAAAAGTATAGAGAGCTTTTTGGAAAAAATACTAAACATGAGATAACAGGTATAGATTATGTTGAGTATTACAAGAGTTTAGGAGGGAGTAATATAAAGGTATATTTTTCTAATAAACCTGAATATATTTTAAAGTACTGTAAGAATGTATTAGCTTGCGATATACATACTCGTAATAGAACAAAGAAAATATTGAAAGAGAAAGGGGCAAGTATAGCTTACGGTTTGGATGATATATGTAATAGAAAGAATAGTAAAACAGGTTACAATAAAGAGTATGGTCTTCTTGGTTCTAACAAAGGAGCAGATAACAGGTTAAAACTTTTTCCAAGAGATGGAGATGTTTTTGTTAATGAAGTACAGAAACAATTTAAAAAACGAACAGGTAAAAATGTAGAAGTACTAATCTATGGAGATGGTGCATTTAAAGACCCAATTGGTGGAATTTGGGAATTAGCAGACCCTGTTGTTTCCCCAGGTTTTACTAAGGGTTTACAAGGAAGACCTAAAGAAATTAAACTAAAATACATATCAGAGAATTGGGAAGGGGAAGGTAATTTAGAGGAATATGTAAGGAAGGCTATTTTAGAAAAGAATACGAAAAAGTATGAAGCTAAGAATTCTTTAGGAACAACACCAAGGCAAACAACGGATCTTGTTGGAAGTTTGTGTGATCTTACTAGTGGAAGTGGAGACAAAGGAACTCCTGTGGTATATATCCAAGGATATTTTGAAGATAGAACAAGAGAATAGTTCTACAAAGGTAGTTTCTTTCTTTGGAAGAACTTGATGTAGACTATTGGTAAAATTCCCGCTGTGTTAAAAATTAGAAAAACAATAAACCAGCTTAATTGATTATTTCTTGCAGCCTTCCAAAGGGCAATGGCTTTCCAAATTGCATCCCAAAGAATTAACAAAACGATTGCAACTATGTACCATGTAGAGAGTCTTTGCCAGGGATATTGG
>JAAZGF010000109.1 GCA_012511375.1 Candidatus Dojkabacteria bacterium
TTACAGATTTTTTCACTTACTTTAATAGTGGCTTATTGAAAATAATGAAAGCTGATTCTCTTAGTGGATTTCTTGTGTCCATGTTATCTAATTTTGGGATACTTTTTGGATATATGGAGGTATTTGGTTTACTTTTAGGGAACCAGATTACTATTGGAGATACAACTTTTTTGCTTACAACTATAACTAGTTTTTACAATGGCATAGAAGGTTTTTCTGCAGAGATAGTTGCTTTTAGAGATTTTGTAATGAAGGCAAAGCAGGTCTATGGGTTCTTTAACTTAGAGTCTGTTGTTTCGGATGGAGATTTCAAATTACCAAGGTTAGAAGAGCCTCCGATTATTGAGATAAAGAATATTTCTTTTCACTATCCTAATTCTGAGAAGAATATTTTTAAAGATTTTTCATTAACAATTAAAAAGGGAGAGAAGATTGCAATAGTTGGGGAGAATGGAGTAGGTAAAACTACTTTGATTAAATTAATTTCTAGAATATATGATCCTCAGGAAGGGGAGATTCTGATTAATGGGATTAATCTCAAGGATATTAAAATTAATGATTGGTACAAGAATATAGGGGTGCTTTTTCAAGAGTATAATTTCTATGGAGAGCTAACAGCTAGAGAGAATATATATATAGGGAAATCTATGAAGGAAATAGATGAGGGAAAAATAATAGAAGCTGCCAAGAATGCAGATGCTCACAACTTCATAAAGGACTACAAGTATGGTTATGACACTATTATGAGTGAAAGATTTGATGATGGTATACGTCCTAGTAGTGGTCAGAGACAGAAGATAGCCATAGCTAGATTCTTTTATAGAAATGCTCCTGTTGCAATATTTGATGAACCTACTTCATCAATTGATGCTGAATCAGAGTACAGGATATTTAATAGGATATACAAGTTTTTTGAGAACAAAACAGTTGTAATAATTTCCCATAGGTTTTCTACTGTAAGAAATGCAGATAGAATATTAGTTCTGCATGAGGGGAAGATAGATGAAGAGGGTACTCACAAAGAGCTTTTGAAAAAGGAAGGAAGATATTTTAATTCTTTTTCAAAACAGGCAAAAGGATATACTATTTAACCCTAAAAGAGTGTTTACTTTTCAATTTAATAGATATACTATTGTAGTATATATAAATTAAGGAGAGGTGATATGAAAAGGATTTTCTTAACTTCACTGTTATTTTTACTTCCGTTTGCTTTTACAAATATTGTGTTTGCTGATATAGGGGATGATGAACAGGTAGAGGTGTTGTTGCCTGAGGAGTACACAGTAGAGGATGTTGCTGAACATGCTACTGAAGATGATTGTTGGATGATATTTGAAGATGGAGTGTATGACTTGTCTAGCTATATTTCAGACCATGAGAAGTTTTTAGATATTAGGGAGTGGTGTGGTAAGGATATGACAGAGGATTTTAAGAACAAGGCAGGAGCAGATAGAAATCATAAAACAGAAACATATCAATTGTTAAAACTTTACTGGGTTGGATTTTTAACAGAGGAGGAACAGGTAGAAATATTACCAGAAGAATACAGTATGAGTGAAGTTGCTATGCATAATACAGAAGATGATTGTTGGGTAGTATTTGAAGATGGAGTGTATGATTTGTCAGAGTATGTAGATAAACATGATAAATTTTTGGATATCAGGGGGTGGTGTGGAATAGATATGACAGATGATTTTAAGGATAAGGCAGGAGCAGGTAGGGATCATAAGGAAGGGGCATACGAACTATTAAAAAGTTACATGATAGGAAACCTACGTCTAGAAAAAGACATAGTATTGGAAGAAATATCTCCTTTATCTTTATCAAAAGAATATAATATACTTATCCCTTTCCTTTTAACCACAGTACTGTATTGGGGAGGCTTTGTACTTGTTAGAAGGCGTAGTAGAGCACGTCGACTTTTTAATGGTTTCTGGAATACAGTATTACTTTTAACTCTCTTTATTCCTGCAATGGGTTTTGGTCTCTTTATGGTACTTCGTACCCAATACTCTCAATTGTGGGATATAGATTTTGACTTTATGTTTTGGCATGTAGAACTGTCTTTGGTAATGGGCTTTGCTGCAATATATCATTTAGTACAAAGAACCCGTATGTATCTTGCTCAATTTAAAAAAGAGGTTTCTAGTTGACCTAGAGGGCTAGATTTGTAAGAATGAGAGATAATTAAATTAAACAATATTAGTATGAAAGTAGTACTAGATAAAGAGAAATGCACACTGTGTTTTTCTTGTGTAGCAATATGTCCAGAGGTTTTTGAAGGCAAAGAGGATGGTACAGTAGATGTAAAAGAGGAATATAAGGGGGTAGAAATAACTGATGAGAATTTAAAGGAGAAAATAAGAGAAGCTGCAGAGGCTTGCCCTGCTATGGCTATTACAATAGAGGAGTAGTATGGAAGATTGTATTTTTTGTAAAATAGTAAATGGAGAAATTCCATCATTTAAGGTATATGAAGATGACACAGTTTTTGCTTTCTTAGATATTAATCCTCTTAGTAAAGGTCATGTTCTTGTACTCTCTAAAGAACACTATGAGAATATTTTAGAAGTACCAGAAGATACCTATGCTCATATGGCTAAGATGACTAAGAAGATATCAGATAAGGTACAGGAGGTGTATAAACCAGAAGGAATATTAGTAAATCAAAATAATGGGAAAAGAGCAGGTCAACAGATAATGCATATCCATATACATGTAAAACCAATATACAAAGATACTATGGTGTTTAGTGAGGCTAATCACAGAAAGAAGTTTGACGATCAAAAGATGAAAAAGATTCAGAAAGAATTAGCTATTGATTAAGAACTCTAATACATCATTCATATACTCTTCCTCCATATCCCAATGTGTTTTCCCTTCTAAAGTAATAAGAGGGATTTCTCTTCCCAAGCTTTGAAGTTTGTTAACAAAAGTTGTAGAGAGAGAGTAGCCTACATTGACATCTGCAGTACCGTGCCATATTTGAATCTTCATCTCAGATATCTTCTCAACTCTTTCCGAGTTCCACTCACTAGCTCTTGTAGTGGGTGCTAATAGTGCTATCTTAGAAACTAATTCAGGATGTGTAGTAGCAAAATTTAAAGTAGGTAAACCTCCCATACTAAAACCAA
>JAAZGF010000115.1 GCA_012511375.1 Candidatus Dojkabacteria bacterium
AAGGGTATACAATTGTTATTTTAGATATAGTTTGATATACTTTTTGAGCTATTGGAGTGGTAGCTCAATTGGTTAGAGCATCTGCCTGTCACGCAGAAGGTTGCGGGTTCGAGTCCCGTCCATTCCGCCATATTCCATATGTTCCATCAAGACCCGTCCACTATCTCTAGGAATCCCTTGGTTGTTTGATTATTTACCCTCTAAATTTGAGTATTTCAATTTCACGTCCTGGTGGATGAAAATATCCATTTTTGGACCAGTTCTTACGACCCCTCAGTTCGAAGATGGAATCCTTATGTAGTACAGTAATTCTGATGTTCAATGAAAAAACACTTCCGTTCCGTTCCATTCTCGTTTCTGTTAGCTATCTTCTGTGGATAAGAAAATACCTCTAATTATTTACAATATTTTCTAAAACTTTGATATATGAATCCATAGGTTTTTGATTATTCTCTAATTCCTTGTAGAATTTTTCTATAAACATAAACCCCTCCTCTTTCCTCTTTCTTAATTGTTCCAAAGCCTTGCTTTGCATATCTTTGTTCATAGCCTTCTCAAAAAACCTTTTACTAAGCATAATCTGTACTGCTCTAATAAAGGTCTCCTCAAAATATATTGTAGGTTTCCCATAATTCTTAAATACCTCACTCTCTCTATCTTCCTTTATTCTTTCAAACAAAGTGTGACAACTCTCTTCGTTTTTCTTAAACAAGTCTTCGCTTTTGTAAAGATAATTTTTGAAAAAGGAATGAGAATATTCATGAAGAAGATTTGAAATCATGTGAGAAGATTTAAATTCTATACCGTTCTCAGTTTTTACAGTACCCGTAATTGAATAAAATTCATCCCCTCTAGAAACTCCACTTCCTCCCTCAACACGAAGAAAATCTGGAATAAACACTAAGTTAGCTTTTAATTTTTTACCCCAAAATTCTTCTAATATATCCCCAGGGTTTTGTTTGTTGAAAATATTTTGAATATCTTGCACTAAAATTTCATATTCTGGGAGTATTTTTTCACTGTATCTTTTCTCAAAATTACTTTCTGGATGTTTTTTATTAACAATTGTATTGATATTTTCCATATATGACTTCTCGCTGTTAGGTCCAAATCCATCTGCTGGAGAGAGAGATTTGGGAGTAAGATCATCACTTAGGTTAATCGACAGGAAGATATATTGCCAAGGATGAGAAGGTGTTTTCTTTTCTTTTACATCCTTTTGGAATTCTTCAAAAGCTTTAATTTTCTTTATATCTTTAAACTCTTCTATTACTTTCATCCCCAATGGATGGAAATCTTTATCAGTGTTAATAAAAGATAATAAAGTTTCAAAGAAAATTACATTTTTATTTGTCTGTACAGATATTCTCATAGTTTTTAAAAGAATTGCCTCTGGGAGTAAAGTGTTTTTACCCCCAGAGGGTTAGTTGGATACATTCAGGATAGCATAAATGCTAATCCCAGTCATCATCGTCTGTGCAGTAACTTTCACAGTAGCAGTCACAGTCGTCTTGACAATCACCGAAACATTCGGGATTGCAATTTGCAACTGTAGTGTTAGATTCTGCTAGAACTACAACATTACCAAACAGTTGTTCAGCCATGATACTCACCTCCTTTCAATTAGAGTCAACAGCTTTAATCAAGTTGGTCCAGAGAAATGCTTTTTCCAAAATACAATGGTTCTCTGGCATCACACCATTATTCAAGAGTCGTGTATTATGACATCCCCCCATGCAATACCATTTTGCAAAACAATCTTCGCATTGGTCATAAAACATAACATTGAGATGCCTTAAACTTTCGACTTGAACAGGATTAGCCTCAACCTTTTCATCTAATACTTTACCAACGATAAAGGTGCTAGCAAGCAAATCGTCATCTTTTGTAACTCTAGAGCATGTAGATATCTTGCCGTTGGGTAGTACACAAAACATTTCACCATCACCGGCACAAAAGATACACTTTGGATCAAAACCAGAGGAATAAGTTGACTTCAAAGGGACATTCATCTCTTTTGCTAATTTCAAAGCTAACATAAACTGTTCGAAATAAGCGTCCTGCGAAAGAATCTCTTCATCAGCACCTCTACCCACAGGAGTAAAAGGTTCTAGTTTGAGACCACAACCTAAATCTTTCGCTATTTTGAGAAGATCTTCCATTAGATATACATTCGCACTTGTGATTGTCGATCGAATACCAAATCTTCAAACCTTAATATATTTCCTTCATTATCTTTAATATCACCTGACGATAACCAATCACCATCAATTGAGTATTGCGGTAACTTCATAGAGGCAGAGTATAGACCATCAACTTCATCACCACAGCCAGACAATCCATCAACTTTAAAACCATCAGGTATTCCAACACATACATCCTCCTCTACTTCTGTCATTAACGCAAGACGAAAGGTAATAGATTTTCCCTCAGCATTTTGTGCTTGTGCAACGAAACTTGAAGTCGTGAATGGTGTAACTCCTTTCTCAGCCTTAATTCTTACATAAAAAGTAATATCGACCTCACCATCATCGCTATTAATAGGATCTGGCGTTATAGCCCATGCAACTATCTCTGGACCTTCAGTATCATCAGCTTTAAGAGGTAATTTAAGAAAACGGGAGAATGCAAAAAGAAGAAGAGAAACAACTACAAAAGTACAAATAGTACTTAATAATGTATTAAAGTCATT
>JAAZGF010000110.1 GCA_012511375.1 Candidatus Dojkabacteria bacterium
CAATTTGAAACTCTTTCAAAAGAGATTGATGCTGTAATAGGGTACTTAAAAGAAGAAAACCCTGTAAAGGAAAAATTAACAGTTATAGAAATAGTAGAGAAAACTCCCCCCGTATTATTAAAGAAAGAACAGAAGATGGGATATTTATTAAAAAATGTTAACAACTCCTTGCTAGTATTTCCATATATTACAGATGATTCAAATATTCTTTCAAAGGATATTAATAACGAAAATTTCAGTATAGAGTATGACATAACCCCCTCAAGCCAACCACCTTCTACTGTAAGAATTCCTGTCCTTATGTATCATCATATTAACTATGCACCAGAGAACAGTTCCGATTTTAAAAAGGGACTGTACGTTACTCCTGAGATCTTTGAGGAACAGATAGCATATTTAACAAGGAAAAATTACAGGAGTATTTCTACTGGAGAGTTCTTTTCTATCCTAAACTCAGGAAACAATCCCACTCAAAAAACTATCGTACTCTCTTTTGATGATTCTCTTCCTACCCACTATTCAAAAGCTTTTCCCATTCTAAAAAAATATGGTCATATAGGAGTTTTCTTTGTCCCTTCTATTGTTGGATTACTATCCCAAGAGCAACTAATTGAGATGAGTAAAATGGGTATGGATATTCAATCACATAGTGCTACACATCCTATCTTAGCAAAGGTCTCTAACAAGATGATATTAGAAAAAGAAATTGTTAATAGTAAAAACACCTTAGAGCAATTAACAGGAAAACCTGTCAATGCTTTTGCATATCCTGGATGTGTTGGAAATAGTATTGTCTTTCACACAGTTTTAAATAGTGGTTACGATGTAGGATTTTCGTGTGGTAGATCTATAGATCACACATTGGAGGAGAGAGCAATCCTATCTAGACCTCAGGTATACAATGAGATGGAACAGTTTAAAAGGATACTATCAGGAACCTACTGATTACATTTTTAATTCCCATAACCCATGTATATTACAGTATGCTCTTACTGTATATTTCCTATCTTCCTTTAAAACAAATGATGCTATTGGCTTCTCTTGAGGAGTTAAATACACTCTCTGTACCTCATCATCCACTATGTATTCTATCCACTCTATGTAATGCTCCTCTGTCATAGGATGCTCTGTCTCTCCAATAGTAACGATTAATTTGTCTCCTTCAAAGGATAGGGCAGGAAGATGCTTTTCAAATCCTTCATCTTCTTTATGCTCTTCAACTAATTTCATTGGTTGATTACAACAAACCAAAGTACCACCTCCTGTGTGTACAACTTCAACTATATTCCCACATACCTCACATTTATATATTTGATTTAATTCTGTCATTATATTTCCTTTAAACTTATTCCTTCTAATATACCACATCTAACAAAAAAGAAGGGAGTACAAGATACTCCCTTCTTACAAACCATAAAAGGTTATTATTATCGATCAAAGTTTCTAGATCCTCCATCAAAAGAATCTCTCTTCTCTTCTCGAGCCTCTGAGACATTGATAGGTCTTCCATCAACTTCTTTTCCGTTGATTTCTTCTATTGCTCTTTGAGCTTCTTCTTCTGTAGACATTGTAACAAATCCAAATCCTTTAGATCTGTTTTTCATCCTGTCAATGATAACTACTGCTTCTACAACAGTACCTACCGCAGAAAAAACCTCTTTTAACTGTTCGTCTCTAACATCCCAGCTAAGGTTTCCTACAAATAATTTTTTACCCATTATTTATAAATAAAATAAATTAAATTTGCTACACCATTAATTGGGAGATTACACTCTAAGCAGTCTCTAAAAGAAGAAAGCTTCCATAGCTATTAATATTATACCATAAAATAAAATGTAAAGTCATTTTTACTGTTTTTTTCTTCCCTTTAGAAAGAGTCTTACTATAACCTTTATGATAGAATTAACTATGAGAAGATTACTAATTCACACATGCTGTGCTGACTGCCTTCTTAACGCTATAGCCAATTTAGAAGAAAAGAGGCATATATCTCAAGAGTGTGAAATAACCTTACTTTTTTACAATCCAAATATTCATCCCAGATCTGAATACATTGAGAGACTAAAAGCAGTACAAAAAATTATTCCTAAAATAGCAGAAGATTGGAATGTTAAACTTGTTGTTCCAGAGTATTCTCCCAAGCAATACATGGGTTGTATTAAAGAAGGTAGTGAAAAATACGGAGAGCGATGTTTGAAATGTTGGGAAATTAGACTTGAGTATTCTCTAAGGTATACAAAAGATAATGAGATAGAAAACATAACCACAACCCTTTTAACAAGTCATTACCAATCAAGAGATATCATATTAAAGATACTTAAAAAATTAAACAAAAAGTATAATATTAATACTATTGAAATAGATGAGTGTTCTAATAAGAATCATAGTGGTTTTTA
>JAAZGF010000111.1 GCA_012511375.1 Candidatus Dojkabacteria bacterium
AGGGCACATTAGTATTGTTAGAGGCTGCACTCAAGCATGGAGGTATTAGATTCCATCACATATCAACAGATGAAGTATTTGGAGAGCTACCATTGAATAATCCTAAAGCAAAATTTCATGAAGACATGGTATATGATCCTAGAAGTGTATACTCTGCATCTAAGGCCGCATCAGATCACTTAGTAAGAGCATACTACGCTACACACAAACTACCCATTACAATATCTAACTGTTCTAATAATTATGGACCTTACCAATACCCTGAAAAGTTAATACCTCTTGCAATAACAAGAGCCATAATGGACCAAGAGATACCAGTATATGGGAATGGAAAACAGGTAAGAGATTGGATACATGTAGAGGACCACTGTATTGGTATAGAGAAGTGTATTAAGAAAGGAAAGATAGGGGAAACATATCTCTTTGGTGGTAATGGAGAGAAACAGAATATATGGATTATTAAACAGATACTAAAACAGTTAAACAAACCTAAGGATTTGATAGTATATGTAGGAGATAGGAAGGGTCATGACTTAAGATATGCTATAGATTTTAGTAAAGCTCAAAAGAAATTAAACTACAAACCATCTAAAACAGTAGATAAATGGTTAGAAGATACTGTACAGTGGTATGTAGATAATGAGCAGTGGTGGAAACCTCTTAAGAAGAAAGCTGATGTACTAGCAGAGAAATACTTGGAGAAGAGGATTAAGTAGCTAGATTAGGCCTAATATGAGGAATGTAATACATAAATTAGGCCTAGAATATGGAATATATTTGATAAAAAGATATTAAATTAGTATTGACAACTACACAAATTAGGCGTAATATATGCAGTATAATACATAAATTAGGCGTAATATATGCAGTATAAAATCAGTAGGACAATAGAAAAGCCATTAAGAGAGGACTTTTTTAAGGGGAAGGTAATAATCCTAACTGGCCCAAGGCGAGTAGGTAAAACGACCTTAATTAATCATATTTTAGAGAGTAACACTAATATTCTTTTCTTTAATGGAGATGATAGAAATGATAGAGAAGCCTTAGCTAAAAATTCTTTTAAATATCTGGATAACCTTATAGGAAGTAAAGAGATTGTATTCATCGATGAAGCTCAAAAGATAGAAGAGATTGGTAATACACTTAAGTTGCTAGTAGATAATTATGGAGATACCAAACAAATAATTGCAACAGGCTCATCTAGCTTAAACCTTTTATCTCACACATCTGAATCACTAACAGGCAGAAAACATGTATATGAGCTATACCCACTATCTGTAAGTGAGATATATTCTCAAAGACATCCTCTTGATTTGGACAAGGAATTAGAAAACTTGTTAATATATGGCACATATCCGGAGATATATAGCGGTAGCAGGAAAGTAAAAGAAGAACGACTTCTCGAAATTACCAGAAGTTATCTGTATAAGGACATACTAGCTTTGGAGGAGATAAGGAGTTCTTCCTCGATAGATAAGCTTCTTTCAGCACTAGCATTGCAGATTGGATCTGAAGTGTCACTCAATGAGTTGAGCAATCTTTTGAACCTCAATCTTAGAACAGTAGAACGATATATCGACCTATTAGAAAAAAACTATGTAATATACAGACTACACCCATTCTATACAAATGAGAGAAAGGTTCTCTCTAAACAGAACAAAATATATTTCTATGACCTAGGTATTAGAAATGCTCTGATTAATAACTTTAACCCACTGAGTAAAAGAAATGATAGAGGAGCTCTATGGGAAAATTTCCTAATCAACGAAAGAATGAAATTAAATGCATATACTAGTAGGTATGTGTCAAACTTCTTCTGGAGAACATATGATGGTGCAGAGATTGACTATATAGAACAGTATGCAGATTCTTTGGATGGTTTTGAATTTAAGTGGAACAAGGAGAGGAAAGCTCCTAAGAGTTGGTTAGAGTATACTAATGCCACATACAAACTCGTAAATATGGATAACTTTAAAGAGTTCTTAAAAATAAATTAAATACAAACATACTATGAAAGCACTCATACTTGCAGGAGGAAGAGG
>JAAZGF010000014.1 GCA_012511375.1 Candidatus Dojkabacteria bacterium
AGTACTTGTGTTTCTATCGCCAGCTATTATAGAATTTGTAATACAACATATATTAGCAACACCATAATAATGGAGAGATTTTTAAAGGGAGTGTTTTTCTTTTTCTTTATTTCATTTTTTTTGTTTGTTGGTATAGGGGAGGTAGGGGCACAGGTATGTACTTATGAAACGATAGGAAATTATTGTGAACCCATATCTTGTATACATACTCCTTGTGTCGGTGTCTGCGAGATGACACATTCAGGAGGTTACACATGTACGGAAAAAGATCTAAATTATGAATATCCGTGTAAGGAAGGTAACGAAGGTAGGCTCTGTAAAGGAGGTATTTGTAAGAAAGTAGGGTCTGTATATGAATGTACTCGGGCACAAGGTACAACGCAATGTGAACAGCTAGGGGGTACTTGCTATAACAAGTCGGATGGCTGTCCAAGTGGAACAGAAAAATATACAACAGGCTCTCCCTGTCATGATATCAGCAAGGTTTGTTGTATAAGTGATATTAATAATGCTTGTACAAATGCTGGCGGACAGTGCAAAAAAAAACGTGTACTTGGATGTCCTACTGGTACAGAGCATTTCAGTGCAGGAGACAGTGAGTGTGAAAAGCAAAACCCAGAAACTCCAAGATGTTGTATTCAACAGGAGTCTAGCCCATGTAAAGGTAAGAGAGCAGGGGCTTCCTGTACTCACAATGGGTTACCAGGAACATGTAAGTACTATGGTGATGGGCGAAGTGGTCTGTACTGTGATGTTACTCTCCATCCTTGCGATAAGGATCATGTGGGACAGAATTGTGATGGGGGGATTTGTACAGAAGAGAAGTATTACAATGGATCCCAGCTTGATACGAGGTATGTTTGTTCACCTCACCCCGAACTCCCCGATGCTGAGAAACAGTGGTGGGAGAATACTTATCAGGCACCAGAGAGGGGTATTGAAGGGATGGATGAAGAACCACCTACAATAGGGGGGTTAGGCGATATGGTGACAAAGGTAATTAATTATCTTTTTCCAATAGTAGGACTTGTATGTCTTGTCTTCATAATTCAGGGAGGATATATGTGGATAGTATCAGCAGGTAATCCGGAGAGTCTTAAAAAGGCTCAAGGTACACTTACTTGGGCAATAATAGGGTTGGTACTCACAATGATTATATTTGGTGTGTTAACAGTACTCCTTAATTTTTTATATAAATAATGAAAAACATTAAGTATCAAGCAACGAACTTTTTTAAAAGCCAAGGGCATGCTAGGAGTGGAATTAAATTAATATTTAAAAATGAGAGAAATTTTAGAATAGATTTAATAGTAGCAATTATTGTAGTAATACTAGGCTTTCTTTTTAAAATATCTCATACTGATTGGATAGCAATTAGTTTAGTCATCTCTGTAGTATTTGTTTCTGAAACAATAAATAGTGCAATAGAGGCCCTGTGTGATACTGTATCTCTTGAATACAAAGTAAACATTAAATATGCAAAAGATGTTAGTGCAGGAGCAGTATTAGTTAGTGCATTAGTTTCAGTTATTACAGGACTAATAGTGTTTGTTCCGTACGTAGTGGAATTAGTAAAAAACATTACTCAGTAATGGTATAATTTCCATATGTCAAAAATGCCCCAAATAATCAAAAACATATTTTTAGGAATAGGTATTGGAATATATATACTTTCTCTTCTTCACTATCCTGTGTATTCAAACACACTTTTACAGTTACAAGAGGAGATAACAAAGAAAGAAAAAGAGATAGCTGAGAAAGAGTCTGTATTGGAAGGAGTAGAGAGGAGAATTAAAGAGATATCTAGTAGTAATTACTCTCTTTCTCAAAAGATTAATCTTCTAAATGAAGAGATACAAACATTAGAGAAAAATATAGAGGAGACAGAAGGAGAGATTGAAGAGAAGGTAAAGGGTATTGAAGAGAAGAAAGGGCAGTTAGAAAAAACAAAGGTTTTGATAGATGATATTTCTGGGGATTTATATATACAGAGTAGATACAAGTTAACAAGTTTTTTCTTAAATGGAGCAAATTGGTTTACTATTGTAGAGAGTTTGTATGTTAGGAAGAGTGCTATTTCTACATTAAAGAAGGAGATAGAGAAGATAGGGGGAGAGTTTAGTTCTTTAGCAGAGAGTAAGGCAGAGTTAGATAAGGAGAAGGAAGATTTGGATAAGCAAAGGGAGGGGTTAGATGAAGCACATAGGTTACTTGCAGAGGAGAAGGCTAAGGTACAGGCACAGTTAAGTAAGGAGGTTGCTAGTAAGAGTGGATTGAGTGC
>JAAZGF010000112.1 GCA_012511375.1 Candidatus Dojkabacteria bacterium
AATATATTTCTCCACTATGTATAAGTTTAAAATTTAATTTCTGTTGGTTTCTGAGCTGTATGCTTATGTTCAGAATTTTTATAAATTACTAATCTACTTAACCTCTGATCTTTTAATTTATTCTGAGGTAGCATATTCTTCACTGCTTTTTCTATAACTTTCCTTGAATCCTTTTCCATCTGTTCATCAAATCTGACTTCCTTAAAACCTCCTGGGTATGTAGAGTGACTGTAGTACATTTTTTTCTTTTCTTTACCTCTTGTCAATTTGACCATATCACTATTTATAACAACCACATAATCTCCACAGTCTAAATTAGGTACTATTTCTGGCTTCTCTTTCCCTATCAAAAGAGATGCTATTTTAGTAGCAGCTCTACCAAGTACTCTGTCTTTTACATCAATTAAATACCATTTCACCCTTACCTCACTAGCTATAAGCTAGCGGGGCGGTATATCTTTCTGTTGCCCTTTTCTCCGTAAGATCACTCCCACCCAACTCTCGTTGGCTCCACTTTAAGGAGTCCGGACTTTCCTCACTCACTTTTAAAAAGCAAGCGCAATCATCTAGTAATACTTGCGCACCCATATTATACTATTTTTTGCGTTTTTTTTGAATTATGACTGCTGGGACAACAAATAATGCAATTACTGGCGAAAATACAACAAGCCATATTAATATACTTCCTAAGAACTGACCAAAAGAAACTAATGCTCTAAGCGCATCCTTTAGTACACCTACAGGTCTCCATCCTTTCTCTTCTAATTCTGCACCTTCACTACTTTGGTGAATCCTAATGTATATATATGAATAATCTGTCTGTGTTTCTAAATTCTTCAGTTGTAACTCTATCCTCTCTATCTCAAGTCTTACCTTACTGACTTCATTGTAAACAGACAGTGTTTCTTCTACTGTCTCAGCTTTTTCTAGGATCTTTAAAAATTGCTCTTCTACATTTTTGTGGTTATTTAATCTTGCTTTCAAATCAATATATGTTTCCGTAACATCAGATACACTTATGGAAGACTCTGAGAATTCTCCTTCTAGACCTTTTATCTCATCAAACAAAGATTCAAAGTTAGCTTGCTCTATGCGTATACTTAAGAAAACATTCCTGTACAGACCTTTTCCCGTATCATTTAAACTCATTATGGAAGCATCATATATTTCTATAATATTAGAGATACTTTCTACTGTTTCATCTATATCATCAACCTCTACACTTATTTCTCCTGTTTTTACCAATTTAGCATCTCTTTCTTCATATTCAACATTCTCTGCTTCTTCGTATTCTGCATAAGATCCTTCATACATGGTCGTAATGCTTGGACTTAAAGCAAGGGTGCTATCTCCTCTTCTAGAATAAAAAGAGAGATTTCCACCTCCTGGTTCTACAATTGTTCTTGTTCTCTTAAAAGCAAAATTCCCAATAAATATTACTCCTATACTTAAAAAAAGAAGTACTCCTAAGAATACACTAAGTATCACAAAAACTTTCGAGAGAGACTTTTTCTCCTTCATAAAAATGGAAAATAAAATTATTGTACCCTAATAATAGGTTAATAACTTAAAAACATCAACAGAGATAAAATACTATCTTTTTGAGAATTGAGGTTTCTTTCTTGCTTTAAGATGATGATATTTCTTCCTCTCCACAGCTCTTGAATCTCTAGTAATGAGTCCATCTTTTCTTAAGATTGCTTTGAGCTCAGGATCCATCTTATAGAGGGCTCTTGCTAGACCTAGTTTAATTGCATCTATTTGTCCAGTGATACCTCCTCCAGAAACTTTAGCAGTAAAATAATACTTCTCTTCCAATCCTACTACTATTAAAGGTCTCATAAGCGATTTCTCTGAATCTTTTCTTGTAGTAAAATGTTCTAGTATCGCTTTCCCATTAACAGAAGATGCCTTATCTCCCTTATAGAGTCTTACTCTTGCAGTAGATGTTTTTCTTCTTCCAATTCCTTCAATATATTTCTCCACTATGTATAAGTTTAAAATTTAATTTCTGTTGGTTTCTGAGCTGTATGCTTATGTTCAGAATTTTTATAAATTACTAATCTACTTAACCTCTGATCTTTTAATTTATTCTGAG
>JAAZGF010000015.1 GCA_012511375.1 Candidatus Dojkabacteria bacterium
CCCATATTAAAAAAGGATGGATTTGAAGCGGATGATATATTGGGTACCATAGCCAAGTATGTAAGTAGTGGTAAGTGGAGTGGTGAGAATCTTGAACTATACATTCTTAGTGGAGATAGGGATCTCCTGCAGTTGGTTAATGAGAAAGTAAAGGTGTGTTTACCCTCTGGTAGTTTTAAAAACCTTGTAGCATACGATAGGGAGGGTACTTACAGATATTTAGGGTTGTATCCTGAGCAGTTGGTTGATTTTAAGGCTTTTGCGGGGGATTCCTCGGACAATATTCCAGGGGTTAAGGGTGTTGGAGAGAAAACGACTCTGTTACTTCTTGAAAAATTTGGAGATTTTGAAGGGATTTACAACAATCTAAAAGAGATTAAGCCTAGGTATGCAAAGCTTCTCTTAGAAGGTGTAGAGCAGGCAGAATTAAGTAGAAGGCTGGCTAGAATAGAGCAGGAGGTTGGTTTGGATGTGCGTTTGGAGGGCTGTTTGTTGAGAGATTTTGACAAAAAGAAGGTATTAGAAATGTTTAAAAAATACTCGTTTAAGTCATTAATATCGAGACTAGACGAGGTCAAAGATGACAAGAAAACAGAACAAAGCAATCAATTAGATATATTTTCATCAAGTAGTGAGCAGGTAGAATGGAGCAAGCTGTCCGAAATAGAAGAAGAGTGGATGAAGGCTAGTCGAGTAGAGGTGGTCAATATTGAAGAGGAAGAGTCCGCTCTTGGAGTTGCCAAGAAAATGGTGAGGGTTGTGGATAGTTTGGGAAAACAAAAAGACCACCTAACTAAAGAAAAGAGTTCCACGCGAGCGCCCAAATGTGAAACAAGTTTTTACAACCTAGAAAACACAGTTTCACAGTTCCCGGAACTTCTTCCTTCCCACAGTTATGATATCGGACTTTTTGCCCACCTTATAAATTCAGAAAGAAGGGGTTACTCTCTTGCAGACTTAGCTTTTGACTATTCAGATCAAGTTCTTAATGAAAAAATAATGCCAAATGATCTTAAAAAGGTCTTAGATACAGTAGAAGAGATAAGGCAAACTCAGAAAGAGAGGGCTAATGAAATAGAGCTCTACGAATACACAAGAAAGAGCATAGAGAGAGTATTAAATGTAAAAGAAGATTACTACCTTAATGTACTGAGAAAAGTAGAGATACCAATTACTAAAATTCTTTACAAAATGGAGAAGAAAGGCATAGAGGTTAATATCAAGGGATTAGAAAAATTAAATAATCAGCTATCTAAAGATATTTCTGCTTTAACAAAAGAAATATATGACACAATAGGGCATGAATTTAATATTAACTCTTCTAAACAGCTCTCAGATATTCTTTTTAAAGAATTAGACTTACCTTCAAACAGAAAAGGTTCTACAAAAGAGTCTGTACTACAAGAGCTTAAAGGAGCTCATCCCGTTATCGAAAAAGTTCTTCAATACAGAGAATTAAACAAAGTGTATACAACATATACCACTCCAATATTGGAATTAGCTTCTTCTAGTAAGGATAATTCAATACATACTGATTTTAAGCAAACAGGAACTAGTTCGGGAAGATTTTCTTCTTCCAACCCCAATATGCAAAACCTTCCTTTACAAGGACAGTGGGCGGAAGAACTAAGAAGGACTTTTGTAGCAAGAAAGAACCACAAGCTAATAGCTATGGATTACTCTCAGATAGAGTTAAGGATAATGGCAGATATGTCTAAGGATAGCCTTTTAATAGAGGATTTTAATAATAATTTAGATATTCATAAATCTACAATAGCAAGGCTTCTAAACAAAGAGATAGATGAGGTAACAAAGAAAGAAAGATCAGTAGGAAAAACAGTAAACTTTGGAATACTTTTTGGTCAAACAGCGTATGGATTAGCAAGTATGCTGAAAATAGATGTAGAGGAAGCTTCAGGATACATACAGAGCTATTTTGAGAATTACAAGGGGGTAGAGGAGCATATTAGGGGAATGGAAAAAGAGGCATACAAGAAGGGCTATGTACAAACTATGTTAGGAACTACAAGGCATATTAAAGGGTTAAGGTCTAAAAATGTTAGGATGGTTAGAGCGGCACAGAGGGAAGCTATTAATATGCCTATACAGGGAAGCGAGGCGGATATAATGAAGTTAGCAATGATTAAACTAGATGAGCTAATAGAGGGGGAGTTTGAGAAAAAAGCCCATATATTGCTACAAATTCATGATGAGCTCATATTTGAAGTAGAGGAAGGTGTCGTTGATGAATTTGTTAAGAAAGCGAAGAAAACTATGGAAGAGATAGTATCATTAGAGGTTCCGTTGGTGGTTAACTCCTCTGTAGGGGACAATATGGCCGAATTAATGTAGCAAATATTGTGGGTTAACAAAGCACTCTTAAATATATATAATGGTTGTTATGCAAAAAGAGACAGAGAAAAACAATTCAGTACTGTTCACAATTATAACTCTAGGAGCATTTGTACTCAGCTTCTTTTTGATCACCTTTCTAAAACAGAGGGAGAGTAAAGAAGATATACAATCTCTTGCTTTTAAGAAACCGCAAAAGAGTAGAGTAAAAATATCTAACAAGATTGAAAGTAAGCTTAATGAAAGGCAAAAAGTAATTCTAGAAGAGATGAAAAGAAAAAGAGAGATGACCCCTAAGGGGATATACAGTTTGATACCCAATGTCTCAACAAGGACAGTAAGGCGTGATATGGATGTTCTGGTTGAACTCAATCTTGTAAAACAGCAGGGCTCAACAAAGGCTACTACATATATCTACTCACCATTTAAATAGATATGGGAAAGAGTACATTCCTTCAAATATGTAACATTTTTAACATTCTTGAAAAAACGCCATCTCGTAATGAAGTTACAGAAATCCTCTCTGACTTTTACAAAACCTTGGACAGAAAGGAAGCTCAAATACTTTCATATTTAATTCTTGGTAGAGTAGCCCCTCCTTTTGTTAGTAGCGAGTTTAATTACTCAGAGAAGAGCTTTCTCTCTCTCTTGAGAGACTTACTTAAGACAAGGCAATTGGAAGGAGATACTGATCAAAAGAGGAAAGAGTTAGGAGATATTGGGGATACTATGGAATATTTTGCAAGGGAGTTGAAGAGTGTATCGAAAAGTATAACAGTTGAGGAAATATATGAAATATTTTGGAGAATAGTGAATTCCGTAGGTACAGGTTCCATAGATCTTAA
>JAAZGF010000016.1 GCA_012511375.1 Candidatus Dojkabacteria bacterium
AAATGAGCATAATAATTTGAAAAGAAAGAAAAATGAAAATAAGAAAAATAGGATGGACAAGTTTTCTGCTAGAAGGAGAAAAAATAACGGTACTGACAGATCCACTTAAGTATCTGGAGGTTCAGAAAAGTTTTCCAAAGAACAAGGCAGATGTTTGTCTCTTTACTAATTATGATAAAGAGGTAAAGGAAAGTATTTTGAAAGATAATGGCTTGGAAGAAAAAATAGTAGCAAATGTAAGAGAGGAGATTATGGAGATTAATCTCCCTGGAGAGTATGAGGTAGGGGGGTTAATGATAAGGAGAGGAATAGGGGAAGATTTTTTTGTTATAGATGAAGGTACTCTCCGGATTGTATATATGGGTGATACCGATAACAGCTTTGATCCAGAAAAGGTTTCAGACTTAGGAGATGTGGATGTTTTGATACTTCCTGTAGGGGATGGTGTTGATTTTATGGATTTTGACAAAATAGAGAAGGTTCTTTCAAAAACAGATCCTGCAATACTAATACCCTGTTCATACAGAGAAGAATTTGAGAAAAACAGTAATCTTAAAACAAAGGATGAATTTATAAAACATTTTGGGTTTGCTACAGTTCGCAATGAAAATTACTTAAAGGTTGATAAGAAGAAGGTAGAGATGGACCAACAGAGTGTAGAAGTTGTATTTTTACAATAATAAAATATGGCTAATTTAGAAAAGGTTCCGCCTCAAAATATAGAAGTAGAGCAATCCTTACTTTCGTGTATGCTAATGGATAAGGATGCAATAATAGCAGTCTCTGGTTGGTTGCTTCCAGAACATTTCTATGATGATAGGCATATTTTAATATATTCAAGTATTTTAGAACTTTTTAATGAAGGTCTTCCTGTTGATCTAATTACCTTAACAGATAATCTTAAGAAGAAGAAAAAGTTAACGACGATAGGAGGAAGGACATATTTAGCTGATTTGGCAACTATGGCTGCTACTTCTGCTCATGCAGAAGAGTATGGAGAAATTATTAAGGAAAGTGCAACTAGGAGAGGATTAATAAGTGCTGCAAGGCATATAACAGAGTTTGCATTTAATGAGTCTACCAGTATAGATGAAGTAATAGATAAAGCAGAAAAACAAGTGTTTGAAGTAGCTCAGTCTGGAACAAAGGCCAATTTTGTACATATTAAAGATTTATTAAAGGATGCATATGAGAGAGCTGAGAGAGCAGATAAGGATGAGGCGTATTTAGGAATTTCTACTGGATTTAAGGATTTGGATGATCTTCTCGGAGGTTTTCAAAAATCTGATCTTGTCATATTGGCAGCGAGACCTTCTGTAGGTAAGACTGCCTTAGCATTAGATATGATGCGACATGCTGCTTTAGTGGAGGGTAAAACCGTTGCTTTTTTCTCTTTAGAAATGTCTAAAACTCAAATTATGGATAGACTATTAGGAATGCAGTCAGGAATACCCTTCTGGGAGATTAGGACGGGGCGTTTAAGTGATAAAAAGTTTGTAAAATTAGCAGATACAATGGGAGAGTTGGCGGATGCAAATATTTTCATAGATGATCAAGCAGGACAACATATTAATGCATTGAGAACAAAGGCAAGAAGGCTTGCTATTGAAAGGGGTGTAGATATAATTTTTGCGGACTATCTGCAATTAATGCGTGGTAATAGCAAGGAAAGTAGAACATTGGAGGTTGGAGAAATATCACAAGGTCTAAAAAACATAGCAAAAGAGCTAGATATCCCTGTAGTAGGAATATCACAACTATCTCGTGCAGTAGAGCAAAGACAGAGTAGGAGGCCCCAACTTTCAGATTTAAGAGAGTCTGGCTCTATAGAGCAGGATGCTGATGTTGTTATGTTTATAGATAGGGAAGAGGTTTGGAATCCAGATACGGATGAGAAAGGGGTTGGGGAATTAATAGTTGCAAAGCATAGAAATGGGCCTACAGGGGTTGTAAAATTGGCTTTTGTAAGCGAGATTGCTAGTTTTAGGAATCTATATAAGGTAAAAGCGTAATTGTTCTTGACTATTTAAAAAATATTTGTATACTAAGTAATATAACTTGTTTTAAAAAGTATTTATTATGAGTTTATTTAGTGGTCCAGATACAGAAGGTTAGTAGGTGATTTGTTTCTAATCCTTCCAGTTTCCTTTGGTTTTCTTTCAGGAGTCTTGGTTTCCGTATTACTCATATTCGTTTTCATTATTGGACAATGCATTCCTTCACAAGACTGTCTTTTCTTTGTATAATTCGTACGTGGTCGAGTGGTGGAATTGGCATACACGCGGGACTCAAAATCCCGTGCTAGCAATAGCGTGAGGGTTCAACTCCCTCCTCGACCATATATTAATACTTTTTAAAATATATTATGGAAGAATTTATACTCAATCTGCTCGAAAATGTAGGTAATATTGATTTTACCTTTGTTTGGGAAATATTCCTTTATTCATTGATTGTTTTTTGGATTGTTGTCCTTTATTGGGTTTGGCTTGATTCGGGAGAAAGGACTTCTAACAGAATGGTTAAAGTATCTTATGTGGCCTTAGTTGCAATATTGAATATTGTTGGTTTAATAATATATTTGATAATAAGGCCAACCCAAACAATAGAGGAGATCTACTGGGGGGATTTGGAGAGAAGATATTTAAAATATGAGACAGCTGAGTTAGGAGATTGTGTTAAATGTGGTCGTCAGCTATACCCAGGTTTTGTGTACTGTCCTGATTGTAGAGAAAAAATTAAGACAAAATGTCCTAATTGTAAAGTAAGTATTGATAAAAAGAGTAAATTTTGCCCATACTGTGGTACGTCTATAAAAAAGAGATTAAGCTTTGAACAAGAGTCTCCAACAAAAGAGGTAATGGAACAGCAAATTTTAGCAACAAAAGAAGAAGCAGTGAAAGTAGTAGAATCAAAAGGAACTAGGTATACAACAAAGAAGGGTTTTGCCGTTAAGATTGGAGAATCTATTATAGGAGGGTACAAACTTATAGGGCAGAGTCTTAAAGGCTTAATTAAAACAAAACCCCAAAAGACAGAAGAATCTTCAGATCAAAAGGGAAATGATAAGGATAGTAAGAAAAAAGAAAAATCAAAAAACAGATAAAATATTTACCAGTGGATAATAGATTTATGTTATCATTATTTATGTAATTTAAGTCTAATTGTGTGTGTATCAAGCTTTTACAGATAATCTTGAGAAGATGTTATCAGGGGTTAGCCCTTTGGTATTATTTCTTTTGGTGATTTTTGTAGGTCTTTTTGTCTTTTGGAGGGGTTGTATATCAACTAGAAAGAATAATTCCTCTATCTTTGATACTTTTCTAATATCTTCTTTTGCAGGAGTAATTGTAGGAAGAATTTCCTTTATTATAAATAATCTCTCTTCCTTTACCTCACGTATATGGTATTGGCTTCCATATGAGAAATACGGAGATCAGGTATATCTTTTCAGATTACTTCCATGGAGGTTCTTTAGAGTGTGGGATTGGGGGATAGACATCTTTTCTATGTTTATTGGTTTTCTAATCATAGCGTCTGTATGGGGAACAATTGTAAAGAAATGGAAATGGAGTCATATTTTTACAACAATATTTTTTACCGTTCAAGTAATGCTAGGACTAGCTTTTTTAATACTGGGAGGTGCAAATACAAGAAATACGTGGATGGTCGAAGGTGTTGTTATGCTTTTAATTCCTTTGATTTTACTTTTTCTTAAAAACTCCACAAAAGTTATTAACAAAAGAAAAAAGTTTAATAAAGTGTCTTTAAT
>JAAZGF010000017.1 GCA_012511375.1 Candidatus Dojkabacteria bacterium
ATGGTGATAATGCTAAAGGAAAAAGCTCTATCTTAGAAGCCATATACTTAATTACAAATGGAATATCTCCATGGGCATTTTCTAATGAATTCATATCATACAACCAGAAGGGTGAAAATAGATACTGCAGAGTTGAGATGGTTTTTAATGAAAAAATATACTCTCTCTTTAAAGATGAAAACAAAAAAATCCTCCAAATAGACAAGAAGAAAACTACTCCGAAGAGATTCTTTGAGAAGAGTGCTTCTACTATCTTTAATCCAGAGCAAATAGAGATACTGATGATATCACCAAGCAAACGAAGAGATTTTTTGGATGAAACTATATCAATAATGGAATATGAATACTCTGCTAAGCTTAAAAATTTTAGAAAGATACTTAGACAAAGGAATGCCTATTTAAAAAAATTGTCAAAAGATTTTTATGAAAAAGGTATAATCGCGAGAAATGATACTCAGTTAAACTTTTGGACTAACGAATTTGTAAATATATCAAAAGATATACAAAAGAAAAGAGAACAACTCTCTAAAGAACTCTATTTTGACAAACTTAAAATGATCTATATTAAATCTAATAATAACGAGGACCTATCTGATGCATTAGAAGATTCAAAAAAGAGAGATATTGCAACAGGATATACAAACATCGGTCCACATAGAGATGATTGGATTCTCACTAACGGAAATGATATTAAAAAATTTGGCTCAAGAGGAGAAAAAAGACTAGCTATTGGACAAATGATATTTAAAAAACAAGAAGTAATTGCAGAAAAACTTGGATTTCACCCCATTCTCCTACTTGATGATATTGCATCTGAATTAGATGAAAAAAACACCGAAAAAATATTTGATAAAAAACTACTAAAAAGACAACAAACCTTTTTAACAATAATAAATCCTAATGATTTGCCAAAGGATGTCGTCAAGAATGCTCAACTTGTAGACTTAAATTCTTTTGAATAATCACTTAGTCTTTTCTTTCTGTAATCATGTTCAAAAAACTCTATTCTGCCTTTTTTTGAATTTTCAACTAATCTCTTCTTATCTGGATTATGCTTAGCCACTTCCATAAAAAGTAATTGAGCCCAAAAAGAAAGAGTATTAATTACTCTTACAGGAAAGATTGTTTTTTTTGCATGAACTAGTTTGTTTCTTAATAATTCTTTCTTTACTCCATAATCTGTTATTAACCATTTGTTTTTAAAGTATATATTATTAATATATCCTTTTTTGTAAATAGGAATTAAGAACATAAGTTCATGGAAATTAAAAATATCATTTTCAAACTCTACTCCTCTTTCTTCACATATTAGGTTAAGACAAAGTTTGTTTTTAACCTGCTTATGTTTTTTAACCCTTATCTTCTTATGATAAATATTTCGGAACATTACAATAGCCCTATATATCCACATAGTTCCATCCTTTACCACTACAAAAATATCTATATCATCTTCGTCTTTTACAAACCCAGCAGCTACAGATCCAGAGATACCTACGAATTTAACCCAATCAAAAAGCATTAGTTTTGAAATACCTTTTTTTGCAATATCTATTTTTACTTCTACATTTTGATTTTTCTCTTCTTTAAGTTTCTCTAATATCTCTTTATCTAAACTTTTAAGAAACTTCTTTCCCCATATATATTTAACCTTATCTTTAGACAAAGAAACATTCATTAAAGATCTAAATTTGATTAGCTCTAAAAGCATTATTGTTCTTGGTTGCATACGTATATTATAGAGCATATATTAAGCATCTAAAACTTTTTCCAATATTCTGCTAAACTTTAGATAGAAAATATAATAGAATCTGCCTATATATGAGACAGCATGCGATTCCTCACAATATATTAGATATAGAGTTTAAAATTTTTACAAAATTTACTCTAAAAGAATTTGCTTATCTAGCAATTGGGATTGGTTTTGGAGCATTAATGATTTACTTAACAGCAAGAGGAGACGTTCCTGGTATTATTGGAATCCCTGTTTTTATCTTTTCCTCTATCTTAGGAATTATTTTAGGACTAGTACCTATCAACGAACAAGATGCAGATGTATTTATTAAAAACTTTATCACTGCTATAACTAATCCTACTCAGAGAGTTTGGTTAAACAAAGAAATGAATGATAAGAGGTCAAAACCAGAGATAAAACCAACAAAAGAAGGAGAAATAGTACACAAAGACGTTAAGATAAAAAGAAAGAAAATAATTGGAGCAACCTTACCTTCTCAGAAAAAGGATGATGATATTGCAGATCCCTTAGATGAGAAAAATTTACAAGTAGATCAGGAATTACTTGAATCAAATATCAAAACAGTATCAGCAATTACTCCTAACAAGATAATAATAACAGATGAAAACAGGAGTGCTTATCAATTCCAGATAAAGAGTACTGATAAATTACCTGGAAATATTAATATTTGGTTATGTACAAAAGAATTTAAACCCGTTCCCAATGTAGTTACATATCTTAAATCTTCCAATGGAACAGTGTTGTATGCAAATAAAGCTGGAAAGAATGGATACTTTCTTACAAGTAAGTTATGGGATCCTGGAATATATGTGTTAGAATTTGATCACCCTGTATACAAATTCCCTGAAGTACAGATAGAATTAACAGAGAAGGAGAACAAATTACCTATTAAAATAAGTAGTTTATAGAATGGATAAAAAAGCAAGAGCAAGAGCAACAGCATCAACTCAAGAGCATCTCTCTGTAAGAGAGGTGATGGATGACTTAATACTTAATAAAAACGGAAGTGTTGCTATGGTAATACAAACATCCTCTATAAACTTTGATTTATTAGCAGAGTATGAACAAGATAATAAAATATATGCCTTTGCGGGACTACTTAACTCTTTGAATTTTAGGATTCAAATCCTTATAAGAACACGTAGGATTGATATTACTAATTATGTAGATTATCTCAAATCTCAGAAGAATAAGGCGATGAGTGAAGGCTTAAAAAGACAACTAGAAATCTACACTCAATTTATAGGTACACTCATATCTGAAAATGATGTTCTAGATAAAAGTTTCTTTTTGATAATACCATATAGCCCTGGAGTTCCATTACCTGGAACTAGTATATTGGATGCAAAGAAAAACAAAGAAGAGAGAGATAAATATAAAGATATGAAAAAAGAACAACTTGTAGAAAAAGCAAAGATGTACCTCTATCCTAAGCGAGATCATCTTCTCAAGCTATTAGGAAGAATGGGGTTGTTTGGTCATCAATTAACAAACAAAGAGTTAATTTCAGAATTCTATACATTATATAATCCAGAAGAGGAGTAAAATCATGAATGAAAGAGATCAAAGTAGAACATATCAAAGTAAAGCCTCAAAGATGTTGGAAGATAGGGCTGAAAAAATTAAATCTCCTGCGGAAAAAACTTCTGAGTTCCAAGAATTGCTTAAAAAAGATGAAACAAGAAGAGATTCTTTTGATAGAAGATATGACGAACCAAAACCTATTGAAAAAGAAGATAAAAATCCAATATTTAAATTGCTGGATAAATTAAGAAAGAATTATGAAAAGAAACAGAAAGATGAAGATGAAAAAGAACCTTCTACAAGAGAGGAAGAAGAAAACAGAGATCTAAAAGAGAATCTTCCCACAGATATGTCTATTCAGGACATAATAGCTCCTATTGATCTAGAAGTAGACTTCAATCATCTCCAAATGGGAGATTACTATTTTAAAACACTATTCATTAGTGGTTATCCTAGATTTGTAGGACCAAACTGGCTATCACCTATTATCAATTTTGAGCACTCTCTTAGAATTAGTACTTTTTACTACCCTGTTGAATCAAAAGTTATTTTAGAAAAGCTAAAAAAGAAAATAGGAGAGATGGAAGCTACTCTTTACACACAAATGGAGGAAAGGAAAGTTGTAGATCCTTCCCTTAAAGTAGCTCTGTCTGATGCTCAACAATTACAAGACTCAATAGCAGAAGGAACAGAAAAGTTTTTCCATTTCTCTATGTATATAACCCTATATGCTAATGATAAAGAGGAACTAGAAAGAATAGGAAGAAATGTAACCTCTACCCTAGCTGCTATTAATGTCTCTGCTAAACCCGCTACATTACAACAAGAGCAAGGCTTTATTAGTACACAACCATTGGGCTTGGACAATCTTTACATAACACGAAATATGGATACTACTTCTCTTGCAACTACATTTCCGTTTGTAACATCAGAATTAACAATGGATCATGGAATTATGTATGGTATAAACCTTCATAACAAGAGTTTGGTTATATTCGATAGATTTGATTTAGAAAATGCTAATACTGTTATTTTTGCAAAATCTGGTGCTGGAAAAAGCTATTTCGTCAAATTAGAAGCAGTTAGAAGTTTAATGCTTGGAACTGAAATAATAATAATAGATCCTGAAAGTGAATATCAAAGTTTATCAAAGGCAGTAAATGGAGCATACATCTCTTTCTCACAGGATAAAGGAAACAAGATGAATCCGTTTGAACTCTCGGGAGTAACAGATGAAGGAGATGATGAATTAAGAATGAAGTTATTAGCTCTTCAGGGATTCTTCAAAATAATGTTTGATGGAATAACAAACATTGAAGGTTCTATACTAGATAGAGCTCTAATTTTAACATACAGAGAAAAAGGAATTAACTTTGATCCTAGCACTCAAACAAATCCTCCTCCGATGCTAGAAGATCTTTACAAAGTTCTAAAAGGAATGGCAGAGACAGAGGCTCATGCATTGGCCAAGAGACTAGAAAAATATATTATTGGTAGTGGTGCTGGTGTATTCAATGAGGCAAGTAACTTTGAAATAGTTAATCCATTTACAGTCTTTAGTATTAGAGATTTACAAGAAGAACTGAAACCTATGGCCATGTACCTAATGCTTGATTTTATATGGACTAGAATTAGAAAAAATAAAAAAAGAAGATTGCTCATAGTAGATGAGGCTTGGTATATGATGCAGTCAGAAGATTCAGCAAAATTTCTTTACTCTATTGCTAAAAGAGCAAGAAAGTATTACCTAGGCCTCTCTACTATAACACAAGATGTTGCAGACTTTCTTAATACAGATATGGGGAAAGCTATAATTTCAAACTCCTCTATACAATTACTTATGATGCAAAGTCCAACTGCTGTAGAAAAGCTTCAAGAGGTATTTAAACTCTCTGATGGAGAAAAGAATTTTCTACTTAGCTGCGAACAAGGACAGGGACTATTCTTTGCAGGAACAAATCATGTTGGTATACATGTGCTCTCTAGTGTCTCAGAACATGAGTTAATAACCTCAGATCCTAGAGACTTGGAAAGGATGAAGAAGAGAGAAGGAGAAACAGATACAAGAACGATAGAAGAACTCTCGCAAGTTTATGAGACTCCTGCAGAACAGAGAACCGTACAAAGAACCGTAAACATAACCAGGCAGGAACAAATAATAGAGGATGCTATTAAAAAGACAGAGGATCGAAGAGGCATCTTACAGCAAGAGAGAAGTCAATACCAAAAAGAATTAGAGGAAAGACTTAAACAAAAGGAGGAGGAATTATATCCTGAGAAAATGAACCTTCAAAAAACATATAAAGATCATCTTGAAGAAAGTACTCTCTCTGGACAAATAATAAAATCTAGAGAAAATATACAGAAAGGTAGAAAACATTTAACACCACAAGGGACTGTAGAAAGCTATCCCTCAAAAGATAATAACCCATATGAATAATAAGCAAAATCTAAATATATCTAACTACCTTGTAACAGAGGCTATTGATCCTAAAACAATCCTTCCTGATAAAGTGAATTCAGATTTGGAAGCCTTAAATAAGGCTGAAAGTAAAAGCACATATAAAACAAACATTGCAAGAAGTATAAAAAACCCTAAAGTACAAAGAGCTGTCTCTGCATTAAAATTAAGCAATCCATTCAAAGGATACTAACTCAGTGGACCTTGATCAGCAAGAACATACTCTCTCAAATTAGAACTATCTATTACAATTGGAAGTCTTTCTCCTTCTATTATCTTTCTTGCTGCACTTCTAACTATTGTAGTTATATTTCTCTCCAACTGCCTTATACCTGCATCAAAGCCTACCGGTCTAATAATTAAGGGCCATACATCTTCCTGTATCTGAATATATTCTGTTGATATGTTTAAATTCTTTAATACTTTAGGAAGGAGATACTGTTTCCCTATAACTTCCTTCTCCTGATCTGAATAACTCGTAAATCTAATAACTTCAACACGGTCAAGTAGAGCAGCAGATAATCCTCCTAGGTTATTTGCTGTACAAACAAAAAACACATTAGATAAATCAATAGGATAATCAATATAGTGATCTGTAAAAGCATGATTCTGTTCCGGATCTAATATCTCTAGAAGAGCTGCCATAACATCATTCAAAAGACCCGAATTCCCACTAGATTTCTCTATTTCATCAAGAAGTATAACTGGATTCATAGTACCACAGTTAATTAAAGCCTTAACAATCTGCCCTGGTTCTGCATCTATAGAGTATCTTGGAGTACCTCTTATAGTTCTAACGTCCCCTATCGCTCCCAAAGAGACTCTTGCAAACTTTCTTCCCATTGAAATAGCTATGGACTTTGCAATAGAAGTTTTTCCAACACCTTGTAAACCAACAAAAAGAAAAACTGGAGCATTCGAAGATGACCCTTTTAATACCCCTATCTCTTGAATTCTGTTAATTTCTCCATTAGAAGAAATAGGAACTTGACTAGGAAGGTTTCTACCCCTAACCCCACCCTCGCTTTCTAGCTGCATTGTTGCTAAGTAATCTAGAATTAACTCTTTTATCACATCCATCCCATAATGCGTTCCATCCATTATTTTTTTAGCATTACTTATATCCAATCGATCTTCAGATAACACCCCCCAAGGAATTCTTGTAACCCAATCTATATACTTATTAACATTTTCAAACTCAGCACTGTATGCCCCCATTTGAAACATCCTTTTAAGTCTATTTATACTTCTCATACTTTCTTCCTTCAAAGCATCTGGAACTCTGGATGAAACAAGCTTGTTTTCGAGCTGTAAAACCTCTTTTAAGCCTTCATCCGTTACTATATTAGTATTGTTTCTATTTTGATTAGAATAATCCATACTAGGCAGATTTAATTATATCTAAAGTGTATATTTACAAATTGATTAAGTCAACTATTAAAAGTATTGATATTGTTACTCCCTCATGATAACCTTAACATAGATATAAAATAAACTGTCCATAAAGATGAAAAAATTATATGTATTTTTCGCTTTTTTGTTTACCTTTTTACTTCCACTTTCTGCAATGGCAGCTGTAAATATTGCCTTAGATGATACATCTTCTAGCGAAGAATATAGTGTTTCCGTTTCCATTGATACGGGGATCGAAATGCTTGATACTCTTGTTCTCCCAATAGAATTTTCTGACAATGTTGTAATCACAGATGTGCTTACAGGTAGTGTAATTTGTAGCAAGTTTGACTTTGTAGAAAATAATAATATTTTAACTATAACTTGTGAATTAGATACCCCATCATCCTTAAATGCTGTTTTAGCAAATATAGAATTTACATCTACTTCTGATGAGTATTCCTTTAAAGTTTTAGATGATAATTCTAGTTTAGATATAGGAGGTTTAGGTTTAGGGGCAATTACTAATATAGGTTCAACAGAAACTACTACTAACAGAATAGCAACAGAAGAGATTGATGCTATCCCTATAAATGAAGAAACTGAGGATGATTTTCTTGTAACATCTGACCAACCAGTAGAGGAAACAGCTTCTAGTACAGAAGGAATTATGACTTTCCTGCCGTATATTTTAATAGGAGGATCAGTTGTTCTTTTGATTACCATCTTAGCTATTATATTCAGCAAGAAAGGAACATCAAAGAAGTCTGAATATATTCCTGTCGAAAATCCAACTCCTCAAGACAGTACTGTTCCTGTACAAAATGAAGAAAACACTTTAAAAGACATGGTTAATAATACTGCTACTCCTATTGAAGAGACACCTATACCTACTCCACCTGTACAAGATACTCCTGCTCCTGTTATGCCTACAATACAAGAGACACCAGCTCCTACTATGCCTCCAATGGAAGAGATTCCAATAAGTTCTGAACCTCTACAACAAGCACAACCAACAACAGAGGAACAAGATTTAGAGGAGATATTGAGAAGTGAAAATAGTACTCCTGTAGAACCAATGGGAATGCCTTCAAATACTCCTCCAGTACAACCAATGGATCAACCTGTTATCCATCCTGAAGCAATGCAACCTCAAACAATGGAGACAGTAGATGTTTCCTCACAACCACAACCATCTCCTGAAGATATGTTGTCTAATAATGTCGCAAGGGAATTAAATCAAATGCAAGATACAGGTAGTGGAATTGATTTACAAGGGGGAATGCAAGAACCAGTTGAACCGCAGCCCACACAAGGATTTGATACTCCACAAGGAGGAGAAGTTGACCAACAAGAAGAGAGTATGCCCCCCATACCACCAACTATGTAGGAAAGGCTATTTAAAATTTTTCCACATATTACTGCCTTTTACCTTAAGGTCTCCTTTGTATTTGCTACCTAATCCTTTACTCCCATAAGGCTTACTACAATCATCATCTAGCTCTTCAAAAGCAATTTGTGCTATCTTCATACCTGGATATATCTTTATAGGCAAAGGAGAAAGGTTTACTAATTCCAAAGTTAATCTCAATTTATTCCCCGGATCTAAAAACCCAGCTGTTACATGAACAATTAAACCTAACCTAGCCAATGAACTTTTACCTTCTAATCTTCCTACATGTCTAGAATTAACACCTGTTATCTCCTTAACATTGGCCAAAACAAGCTCATGAGGATGGATTATAATACCATCTGATGCCTTCTTAACAACTATCTCTCTCATCAATCCCTTAGTTTTTTCTTTAACATCTATCATCCCTATACTCTCCTTGTTAAAAACCAAAAAATATTTATCTAAATGCAAATCATAAGATGCAGGTTGGAGGAACTCTTCAGAGAATGGTTCTATACATATCTCTCCTTTCTCCCTTTTCTCTTTAATACTTTTATCTGATAGTATCATTTTCTATATTTAATAATCTAATTAACCCCTATCTACAAATTGATGTTTATCATCTATTTTAGGCTCTATGATTTTCTTTAAAAGAGGAACCCATATCGAATCCATATATGTTAAGCTCCTTAACCATTCATATACTAATTTCCTGTAAGATATGTGCCCACCATTCCTAGTTCTTAGATTAACCACATACTGTAAATCATCAAAAGAACCGTAATATATATATCTTGTATTGTGAGCATAAGGAAGCATATATTTCGTAAACTCATCACAAACTTCTTTAGATACTACTTCTTTGGCCATTTCTCTCCACCCCCTAATTTGGGTATAGGTGTCTTCTAATCTACTCTCATACTCTTTCCTTAGTTTAGAAAATACAGGAATTTCTAGATAATTACATAAGTAATAGCATTGATCATTTCTCCTCCCTAACTCCTGATCCATATCTATCTGATCATGTAGTAGAGGCATAAACCTCTCCATACTCCTATGCCTATTTAAATCTTTTAGAGTACCTAAGGATGCAAAACCTTCTATCTTAATTGCCCCTGACTGCCCAATATTGCCTAATTGATTGTGATGATCATGCTTATCAAATATTATCTCCCCTATCTTCTCTTGATCACTCTCTGAGAATTCAAATTCTCTTTTTGAGCCCAAAGGATTTATCAAAGCCTCATAATGAGAGAGTAATGCCTCCATACAGTCAGGTGAATATGATATTTTTATAGCCTCTTGTTCACTTTCAGGAAGATTTGTAATCTGTTCTTTAGAAAGCTCTTTCTCTAACAAAGAAATTATCTCTTTGGTAGAATCCCTTCTACAACAATTTGGATCAGTATGCCTTATTAACCCATCCGCTTCTTTAATGTATCCTCTCACATCTAAATTAGAATCTCCCAATATATTTAACAACATATTGGATATCTCATTATCTGCAACAGAATCACTTGCACACATAAAGCTAATTCGTTCAGACCATGCCCTAGCTGACATTAGAAAAGCAGAACTTGAATTATGTCCATAAGGAAGTAAGTATCTAGCAGTATCAAATGCTCTAGCAGTTAAAGCAGAATTTTCCTGTGCACTATCTTCGTTTATTTTAAAAAACTTTTTTAATTGTTCTTTTGTTGGTTTAAGTAGCTCCTTGTAATCTTTGAACTGTTTAAGCATTATCCTCTCATATTCTTTACTTACCTCTCTATCATTACAAACCTCCTTTGGAATTTTGATAAATTCAGGATATTGAAAATCTTGAAACCTGGTAGACCTTTCTTGTCCTGATATCACGGGCGATGAATAGAAGATTTTCATTACTACTGCCATTGGGATATTCTCTATACACACAAAAAGATCTGCCATATCTCCTACCGATTTATGTCCATACCCTGCGAATATCTTTTCTAATCTTTCTGCTGCATCCGTATTGTTTTTAATAATCTCAGATGCAATATCTACTATGGAATCTGCAGATCTACTGTATCTTGCCCCTAGATATGCATTAATAGAAGGCTGTTTAGATTCACAGTTCTGCAAGAGAGTATGGACTTTGAAATTATTCCACTCAGACTCTGCTCTTAAGGATGCTATGTGCAAATCTTTCCTGAAACTTAATTTCATATATTTTGTACTTTTAATTTATACCTGGAATAGGAAATCGTAGAGCGAAGTTTTTAATATCTTCTCTTTTTTGTTTAAGATATTCTTCATTATCCATATTCTTTAAGACATCATCTATATATTCTGCTACCTTAATCATTTCCTCTTCTTTCATTCCTCTTGTTGTTAATGCTGGAGTTCCTACCCTTATACCAGAGGGATCCCAAGGTTTTCTAGTATCATTAGGTATAGTATTCTTGTTCACAGTAATATTTGCTCTCTCCAATATAGTAGATACCTCTTCTCCTCCTACTTCTCGTAGACCTTTAGAACCTTCTAAATCCAAAAGAAAGAGATGGTTATCTGTTCCTCCGGAAACTATCTTGTATCCTTTTCTAGATAGCTCTTTAGAAAGGATTTTAGCGTTTTTAATAACTTGTTGAGAATACTTTTTAAATTCTTTTGTACCTGCTTCTCTCAATGCTACTGCTATTGCTGCTGTAATATGATTGTGTGGGCCTCCCTGTAGACCAGGAAATACAGCCTTATCTATTACTTCTCCATATTCACTTTTACACATAATCATAGCCCCCCTAGGCCCTCTAAGAGTCTTGTGCGTTGTTGTAGTAACTACGTCTGCATACTCTACTGGAGATGGATACTCTCCTGCTGCAATTAACCCTGCAACATGCGCTATATCAGCAACAAGATATGCACCTACTTCATCTGCTATTTTCCTAAACTGTTTCCAATCAATAATTCTAGAATATGCTGAAAAACCTGCCCAAATTAATTTAGGAGAGTGTTCTTTGGCTAGTTTTAATACTTCATCATAGTTAATATATCCATCATCATCCACACCATAACTTCTAGAATCAAAATAACTACCTGATATTGACACTTTAAATCCATGAGTCAAATGCCCTCCTGAATCTAAAGACATCCCTAAAGTCCTATCACCTGGTTTAAGTAACGCAAAATGTACCGCTAGGTTTGCAGGAGATCCAGAATATGGCTGTACATTAACATGCTCCACACCAAAAAGATCCTTTGCTAATTGAATCGCCTCCCTTTCTATTTCATCAACATACTCATTCCCCTTGTAATATCTTTTACCAGGATATCCCTCTGAATACTTGTTCGTAAGAATAGAGCCCATACATTGCAATACTGATTCAGATACATAATTCTCTGATGCTATTAACTCCAAGCCTTCTAGTTGTCTTTGAGATTCCTTTTGAATTAACTCTTCTATCATCTCAAAGCATTTTACATTAAAACAAGAACCCTTTAAAGGCCCATAGTGAAAGTTGTAGTGGTTTTGATTAGCTTAATCTTTTGGAAGCAATGCTAACAACATTTTCCATTAAACAAGCAACTGTCATTGGTCCAACTCCACCTGGAACAGGAGTTATATATGAAGGGATACCTGATACCTCTTCTATATCTACATCTCCTACTACTTTACCTGTTTTAGGATGCCTGTTTGAACCAACATCTATTAAAACAACCTCATGAGTTAAAAAACTCGAATCAACAAAAAGAGGTATTCCTGTAGCTGACACTAATATTTCTGCTTGTTTAGATATTTCTTTAATATTAGGGGTTTTAGAATTACAAATAGTGACTGTAGCATCTCTTCTTAACAAAAGAGCACTAAGAGGAATACCTACAATATTACTAGAACCTAATATCACAACCCTTTTTCCAGAAACTTCAATATTATACTCTTCTAAAAGCCTTAGTATCCCTAAGGGAGTTGCTGGAGGGATAGCTCTTGGATCATTAAGAAAAAGTCTTCCTAGATTTACAGAAGTTAATCCATCAACATCTTTTTTGGGATCTATACTTTCTAGAACCAAATTACTATCTATATGATCAGGCAAAGGTAGTTGAACCATGAAAGCATCAGTATGTTGGAACTCATTTAATGCTTTTACTAGATTTACAACCTCTTTTGTAGAAATATCCTCCTGTAAATGATGTGTTTGACAAGTAATTCCTAACTCTCTTGCTGTTTTCTCTTTCATCTTTACATACTTAATACTACCAAAATCATCTCCTACTAAGATTAAATCCAATCTAGGAGCTCTTTCACCTCTCATTGTTGATTTTTCTACTTTCGTAGAAATTTCATCAAATATTTTTTGCGATAGTAATTTACCATCTAAGATTTTCATACTCTGAATATTCTATCACAAGTTAAGATCTTCTTTTTGTCTCTTTGTACAGCTTCCCTTTCTCCTTCATTAATTCATCCCATGATCCTGATTCTACTATTTTACCTTTATCAAAATAGTAGATTCTATCAAAATCCTTAAGATAATTAATACTTCTTGTAATATATATTACTGACCGAGTCTCTCCTGCAAATTCAAAGATATTACTAAGTATCTCTCTTGCCGAAATATCATCTATGAATGTAAATGGCTCATCCATTATAAATATGTTTCTGTTTCTGTAGAGCATTCTGGCTATTGAAAGTCTCTGCCAATATCCTGGAGAGAGTTCCTTTCCAGAAGGAAATGTTTTTCCTAATATATTACTATTTTTAAAATTCATCTGTTTCTTAAATTTAGTAACTTGGGCTATTTTACTTACCTTTTCAAAAAGTTTTCTGTCTACATTCTTCCGTTGCCCTGCAATAACGATATTTTCTTCTAAGCTAAAATGATAATTAACAAAATCTTGGAATATTACAGAGAGCTTTTTCTTTAACTGACCTCTATCCAAATCTTGAATATCATGTCCATCTATTAGATACTCTCCTTCATTTACCCTGTATAGTCCAGCTAGAATCTTTACAACACTAGTTCTCCCTGAACCATCTCCTCCAAAGAAAGCTATCTTTTCTCCAGGCTTTACCTCTAAATTCAAATTACTCAATATTTTAGTCCCTGGATCATCTGGATATTCAAAATTAAGGTTTTTAAACTCAAGAGTAGGAGTTTCTTCTCCAAGTTTAATACTACCATGCTTAGAATCACCAAAACCTTGATATTCAATTAAATCAAAAAACTCCTCAACATATTCTAAATTATTAGACATCAAAGATATAGCATTTATTATTTCATAAATACTCGCATATACTACTCCTACATAATCAAAGAGAGCTTTAAATGTACCAAAAGTTAACCCTTTTGCTATAGATACAGCTAAAACATATATTATATATCCATATTTAAGTGTTTCCCCTATTACAGAGTATGCTGTTTGATCTTTAGTGAAATTGAAGTGTTTTTTTAACAAACCTTTTACATATTGTTCATACTCTTCACTATATTTCCTTTTTAAATGGGAATATATATTATTTACTCTTAGTTCTGCAAAATTTGCTATCCTTATACCTAAATTCTGTATATAGTTAAGAAACTTAATCTTGCCTGTCTGTTCGTCTTGATAAATCCTTATCTGCTTCCTTCTATAATGGGTTGCTACTGTCTCAGGAAGAACAAAAATCAAGAAGAGGAATACACTCCAACGCATAGTTCCAAAAAGAATAATTCCAGCACTAAACAATCTGATTGTATTACTAAGTACAGTAGAGAAATTTTCATATGTGGATACTATTCTTTCTACAGAAAACGAAGGTACAAACACAAGCATATCCTGGAAATCTTCTGTCTCAATATCCTCCAAGTTTGTATCTGATATCTTTTGTAAAATATCCTCTTGAGAGTCCTTCTTTATATTTTCATTAATGCAGTGATGTAGATATTCACGAATACGTTTACATATCTGTGCAACAATCCAAAGAAGAAGAATTAAGAGAAGATAAAAGAACGAATCAGTACTTAAATATTCTTTTAATTGGAAAGAGTTCCAGCTAAGTAAAATATTTGTAGTTTCATCAATAAATTTCCCAAGAATGGTAATTCCATATATTTCAGCAGCAGTAGAAATCACAAACAAAATATCCCTTAATACTGTTACAGCTGGGTACTTGGAATATATGAACTTAAGAGTCCTTGTTAATGCAAAGATTTTTCTTTTAGTTTTCTGTACAATCATTAAGATATAATAGCATGAGAATGAAAGAGAGAAAATGAGGGACACAGAATTTTTAGAAAATATTCTTTATGATTTATGGGAAAATCATTTTTGTGATGTACCCAGACATAATCTTGTTATTATAAAATATGGTAAGTTCTCTAAAAGACAGCTAGGGTCCATTAAAATAGCAAATAGTAAAACAAAAATTAAAAAAATGTTAAAAGAGAAATGGAATGATCTTTTAGCTCAGGATGATAAAAGTATTACCGTTATTACTATTTCCAGATATTTCCAAAACGAGATTATCCCTGAATTTGTTCTAAGAGCAGTAGTTGCTCATGAACTTTGTCATTATACTCATGGTTTCAGTTCTCCACTAGAAAAAAGATTTAATAATCCACACCAAGGGAGTGTTGTAAAGAAAGAACTTAAAAAAAGAGGTCTTTGGGAAGAACAAGAGAAAGCAGATGAGTGGATTGAAAAGCATTGGAGAAGGATAGTATCAGGAAAGTAATTTCTTTATTTCTGCAATTTTATAGAGAATTTCCTGTATGTCTTTTTTGTTAATATATACCTGATTTTCCAGTTTAAAGAACAGGATATGTAAATCTTCTAATAATAGTTCTAAATGTTTTCTATTCATATTTCATAATATCTCTTCTTTCTTACATTTTTCTTACTTATTCAACACATCCTTTCTCTTTTAAGAAATACCCTTCTATTCCATAATATTTAATATGTAAATAGAATCTATATATATGAACAATACTCATATTGGAGAAAATATTAGGATATACAGAAAAAGGAAGAATATTACACAGAGGGAGTTAGGAGACAAGATAGGAAAGACATGGGAAATGGTTTCTAGATACGAAAGAGGTGTTAGTTCTCCTTCTAAACAAATAAATTCTTTAGCTGATGCCTTAGATGTAGATATTAAAGACCTCTTTAGGGATCCAGCAGAGAAAGATACAGAAAAACATTATTTTAATAGAGTTCCTCTTTTTACTTACATCCCTGAAAATGCCGACTTTAAAAAAGAGAGAAGTTTTGTTTACTATACAGCACCTGACTGGATATTAGATATTGATAACAAATGTTTTGTAATAACAACTGATTTAGCAACAATTCAAACAGATAGAATTACTAAAGGGAAACTCTTTGTTTCTCCAAATAGTGAATGTTTTAAAGGAGATCTTGTTCTTAAAAAAGAGAATGAGAAGTTGGTTGCAGAAGAACTAAAAGAGGAAAGAAGAGAAGAAATAGTAGGGAAAATTTTAGCTGAAGAGATAGCTTTTTAAAAGTAATAATACAAAAAAAAAAGAGGAGCTTTTAAACTCCTCTTCTTCCATTCCATTAAACGATTACATCATTCCTCCCATGCCTCCCATATCAGGTGCTACAGGAATATTATCTTTTTCTTCAGGAATATCTGCGACTACAGCCTCTGTAGTTATTAACATTGAACCTACAGATACTGCACTTGTTAGCACTAACCTCGTAACTTTGACTGGATCTATGATTCCTGCTTCTATCATATTTACATATTCTCCTGTTTTAGCATCAAAACCTATTTTCTCCTTACAGTTTGCTGCTACTACTGCACCATCTTCTCCTGCATTTTCTGCTATTTGTTTTAATGGTTCACTTAGAATATTTTGCAAGATTTCTATTCCTAATTGTTCATCTCTATCTTCCAATTTAACATCTGAAAGAATTTTCTTGGCATTATGAAAAGCTAACCCCCCTCCTGCAACAACTCCTTCTTCTAAAGCAGCTCTAGTTGCATTTATAGCATCATCTATCCTCATCTTCTTCTCTTTTGCTTCTACTTCTGAAGCTGCCCCTACTTTTATAACAGCAACTCCACCAGAGAGTTTTGCCAATCTCTCTTGTAATTTTTCTCTATCATAATCGGAGGTTGTAGCATCTATTTGAGCTTTTATTTCATTCACCCTATTTGCTATCTCCTTTTTGGTTCCTTTGCCCTCTACTATTATAGTTTTTTCTTTTGTTACTATAACTTTTTTAGCAGAACCTAGATGAGTAAGCTCTACTCCTTCTAATGTTTTTCCTAAATCTTCTGAAACAAACTCTGCTCCTGTTAAAATAGAGATGTCTTGTAACATCTCCTTCTTTCTATCTCCAAAGCCAGGAGCTTTTACAGCTACAACATCTAAAGTCCCTCTAAGCTTGTTTACCACTAAAGTAGCTAATGCTTGATTTTCAATATCATCAGCAATAATTACAAGAGGTCTGTCTGCAGAACCAAGAACTTTTTCTGCAATTGCTTGTATATCTTGTAAATTAGACAATTTTTTATCTGTAACAAATATATATGGGTTATCCATTTCTGCTTCCAGTGTCTCTGCATTTGTTACAAAATATGGACTAACATAGCCATTATCAAACTCCATTCCTTCTGTATATTCAACTTCATCCTTAAAACCTTTTGCCTCTTCTACAGTTATTACTCCATCTCTTCCTACTTTCTCAAAAACACCTCCTATCATATCTCCTAAATCTCTGTCATTGTTTGTAGAAATTGTAGCAACTTGTACAATTTCTTCTTTATCATCAGTTATTTTCTTTGCCATCTTTTGGAGCTCTTTTACAACCAGTCCTGTTCCATAATCTAAACCTCTCTTAAGAGATATTGGGTTTGATCCTGCTGCCACATTCTTAAATCCTGCAGCTGCCACCGCTTGAGCTAAAACTGTAACCGTTGTAGTTCCATCCCCAGCAGCATCATTAACTTGGTTTGCTGCCTCTTTTATCATCTCTACTCCTACATTTCTAAATGGATCTTTATCCTCTATTTCCTTTGCTACTGTTACACCATCTTTTGTGACAAGTTGTGATCCAAAGCTTTTTGCTAAAGCAATATTTCTTCCCTTTGGACCAAGAGTTGTTTTAACTGCATTAGCTATTGTATCTACACCTGCTTTAAGCTCTCTTCTTGCTTCCTCATTATATATTATAGATTTTGCCATTTTGGTAATATTAAAAATTTAACTATTTAATAATTGCTAATATATCTTCTACATCAATTAAAAGATATGTGTCTTTCTCTACTTCAATTTCGTCAGGGGAGTATTTTTTAAAATAAACTCTATCTCCTACAGAAACTTCAAATGTTATCTCTTTACCTTTCTCTTTACCTTTTCCTAATTTAACTACAGTACCAGTCTCTGGTTTCTGATCCTCATTAGCACTTGGGGGAAGTACTAAACCTCCCTTTGTTACCTCTTCAATCTTATCAGGCTGTATTAAGACCCTTTTGCCTAACGGCTCTAGTTTTATAGTTTTTGCCATCTTGTTTAGCAGATTAATTTAATGATTGCCAAAGAATTGTATCACAGAGTGTGGGGTTTATTCAAGCTCCTAAAGACTTAACTTAGAAACTCTCTTTTATTACCTAATTACTACCTTTTCTTCGATTAATTCTATATTTTTTATCTCTCTTCCAAGAAATTCGTTTTCATTTAAAAGAGTTATAGCCTCCCTTATCCCTTTATTAATATTTCTCTCTGTCTTCTTGCCTACTCCAAAGTAGAGAGGAGTGTTTCCAATACTTAAGTTTTTTACATATATCTCAGAGGTCTCTCTATCATCTTTCACAATATCTAGGACCAACCAAGGCATTGTAACAGCTTTTACCTCATACTTAACTAATATCGTCCATTCCCCCTTTGAACTTAATATACAAAGGTCTTTTAAGTGAACTTCTTCTCCTTTTTGCATACTTCCTTCTAAAATGTATATGATTTCATCAGTATCAAGTACTACAAATTCAGTTTTGTTGTTAGAAAGAACAAATTTCTTAAACTTTTCCTCTACTTTTTCTTGATCTACTTGAACGCTTTGTAAACACCTCAATCCTTTTTTTTGGAAAAACTCTTTTTCCCATCCTTTGTACTTAAGAACATTAAAAGAAATTAAGAAGATGAAAAGTAAAAAAATTGTTAAAAAAAATGTTCTAAGCAATTTCATCTACTTTCTTTCTTCTCAGCAAGTTATTTTTAATACTTTGTATGAAGTTATCTATTATGGATATTTCCTCTATTCCAAAAACTTTTGATCCTAACCAATATGAAAGGAACCCGTACGCAGAAGTGATAATAGAGAGAATGATGATAGATACTGTTCTTGTAGTATCCAACTGAAAATCAAAAAGTTTAAATACAAAATACATTCCAAGGGCCATTAAACCAGCATTAAACAATTTTTTAACTGCAGGAGTTATTGTTTTAGTCCATGTAACTATTTTCTCTTTCCTGTTTAACAAAAGCATAAGAGAAATTGTTTGTACTATATATGAAATGCTAAAACTCAATGAAAGTCCTCCTACTGCTAAATCAGAATCACCTCTATTTGTGGACCATCTAGCTATATCTTTAATAAAGGAAAGTAATACTTCAAGAAAACCTTGTCCATTTGTCTCCCTTATTTGTAAAAACATTTGTTCTAGTATAGGTCTCCAATCATAATAATGGCTAAAGAAGTTAGTAAGCAAGAAAGCTAATGATACATTGACTAATATTCCTATTGCTATTCCTACTAATGGCAACCAGGTCTCTTTTAGAGCATAGAATGCCCTTAGTAAAATTTGGACTACTGTTTGCCCTATAATTGAAAAACTTAAAAGCAGTAAGGTCCAAGAGGTTAGAATTGTCGCCCTCCAATCAAATGCTCCTGTTCCATAGGCTAACCTAACCAAAGGTAATCTTAGCACCGCCATTATGCTTACTACCGGCAATACTAAGAAAAGAGAGGTTTGTATAGCTTTGTTAAATGTTTTAGAAAATTCTTTTTTACAATCACATTGCTCCGTAAGATTAGGTAAAGCTACCTGAGCTATTGATCCCCCTATTATGTTTATCGGAAAGAAATGTAAGCTTAAAGCAAATTTGTAAGCACTGAGAGCACCTGTAGCCAAAGAGAAGCTTATTAATGTATTAATTAAAGTATTAATCTCTTCCCCAAAAATCCCTATTGTTCTTGGGATAGCTAGTTTTAATGCTAGTCTTGTCTTTTTATGCTTGAAAGCTTTAAACAGGGTTTTAAAACCAATTTTAAATTTAGTGTCATAATATGTTTTAAACTTAGGAAGTTGGACTAAGAGATGAAGTAAAGACCCTATAACTGCAGAAATCGCAATACCTTCAACACCCATGTCAAACAGAGAGACTAGTACCCACGATCCTACAATCATAGATAAATTGTAAAAAAGAGGAGCTAGGGATGTTACAAAGAACTGCTTCCTTACCTGTAAATATGCAGTGACAAGAGTACTGGCCCCTAAAAGAATAGGAGACAACATCATCAATCTAGTTAGATTAACAAAAAGATCAAAATCTCCTGGTTCTATCCTTTGAGCAAAATTTAATACTTTTTGTAATCCATCTGATTTAATCAAAAAGTTTGTTAGTTGCGGTGTAAAGATGAAAAACAGGAGAGCTATTAAGGTAGAAACAAAAACAATAATTAAGGTCAAATAATTGAAAAATTTGTTAAGAGCATCTTTCCCATCCTTCCTAAATATATCAGAGAAGATAGGGATTACTGCCGCATTTATAGAGCCCGCTACCAGTATCATGAAGAGCATATCGGGAATTGTAAATGCAGCCCAAAAGATATCCAACTCATGAGAGACACCGAAAAGTTGTGCTATTGTCCTTAGTTTTAAAAAACCTAGAATCTTTGTAAGAAAGAGTAAGACCATAACAAAAAAGACACTGTTTTTCTTTTTAAAAACTTTTAGCATATTTGATTCGTATGAGGTATACGATTACTATAATAATTTAATCTAAGATTTTTATCAATTAATCTGATTTTAATAATTGCTTGAGATAATATAGTTGTGGATATTCTAGACGTTTTTTTCCCTAAAAGTTGTACCATATGTAAAAGAAAAGGGGAATATTTATGTGATAAATGTAAAAAATTGTTTAAAAGAAATTTACCCGAATGTTATCTCTGTAGAAGAATTTCTTCTAATTACAAGACGCACGATACTTGTAAAAAGGGTAATTCTCTAAATTATGTTTTTGTTGCTTGGAAATATGACTCCTTCTCATCCAATATTATAAAGAAGTATAAATACAAAAGTGTATATACTGTTTCTGATGTTTTGGTGGAATTTTTAATAGAAAGTCTCTCTAATTCCTCTTTTAAAGATATTATGAAGGATAGTTTAATCACAAATGTCCCTATCTCATCAGTTAGGTTGCATGATAGAGGTTTTAACCAAACAGAAGAATTTGCAAAAGAAATAGCAAAGTTTTTAAATCTTAGATACTCAGGAGACCTTATAATGAGAAAAGTAGAATTTGGACATCAGTCTCTCAGAGATAAAGAAGAAAGAAAAGAAAATTTAGAGAAAGAGTTTTATATTAAAAAAAAGATAGATTTAGAAAAGGAGAAGAGTATTACTATCGTTGACGATGTACTTACAACAGGAGCAACGCTAGAAGCAATTGTCGATACTATAAGGGAAAGCTACAATACAGACATCGATATAAATGCTATATGTATGTTTAGAGGAAGACCTTATTACTCTATAAACTGAGTGCCGTCTTTCTCTAATCCATCTAAACCTAAATCTATTTGGTCATCTTCTTCATGTTTTGGGATTTCTATAGCCTCTGGTTCTTTTGTAGTATCTCCTGTAAGTTCCCTCTTTGTTGACATGTCATTTAGCTCTGAAGCTATCTCTTGGTATATTTCTAGTTCTATTAGCCCTTCATCTTCAAGTATCTTTTTTGCTGCTTTAAGATAGGCTTCGTACATATCCATATCTCCCATTTCTTTGTTAATATTGGCAACTAATACTATGGACGGGATATGGTAAGGATTTATTGTTAAAACATTGCTTAAAGACTCTAGGGAGCTCTGCATATCTTCTTTCACCAAGAATACCTGTGCTCTATAGAAGTGTAGGTTATAATTAATAGGATTTAACTGTAGAGCATTCTCTATTGATGTCAGAACTTCTCCTTCGTTATCAGATATACCAAGCTCTATCAAAAGCATATATAAACTCGTATTTACATCTCTATTAGCATAAATATATGGTGCTGCTGTTATACTTTTTTTACTTAATTCCAAAGTATTATTTTTCCAAAATATTATATCGCTTAACATAGTATCACTCTCTTCTGTTTCTGGATCTCCTTCTGTTTTCTGTATTAATTCACTGTATGCCTCAACCTCCAAAACTAACCTTTCTGCATATGCTAAAGATAGTTTTCTAAGGAACAATGGATTGTTTTTATCATAATCAACACTCTTTGAGCGAAGCTCCATTAACTTTTGTACAATTGCTGCTCTTTCCTCTTCTGTAGGATCCTGCTCCTGATATCTTAATGATTCTTCTGTTGTATAAGCTTCTGCTTTTAGAGTATATATACTTGCGATACCCTTTGAAAACCAGAATGTCGTCAATCCTCCAAAAACAATTACTGCAACAACACTTAACAAAATACTAAGGTTAGAAACATAGGGTTTTGTGCTATTCCTAACGCCTAAATCTACTGTCCAAAACTTAATTATATACCTATCATCACTATCTTTATTCAACAAATTCTTGATTACAGCTTTTAGTGATATTAAAAGAAGAAGTGTGAAAAGAATAATGGTTGAATATGTTACAAAGAGAGAAGAAAGATATATCAACACTATAGCCATATTAACTACAACTAACCTCCAGTTATTAACCGCATCTTTACTTAATTTAATCTGTTTTAAATCATTCCAAAAAGTTCTTCCAATCAAATAGCCAAAGAACAACCAAATCAGGAACCACACAAGACCTCCATTAGTCAATAGGGTGAATATTTCCGCTCCTGCTTTATAGAATGTTATATCGTTAAATGTTAATAGACTTACATCCATGGGCCTGTACAGATTGTATGCTATTGAAAATGTATCTATCCCAAGTCCTACAATGGCTCTACCAAAAGAGGAAACCAAAACAGAAGATGAGACTATCCAAGAAATCTGACTTCCCAAATTTATCTCTGTCAAAAGATTAAAATTTTCTGGAAGAATATTTTCTCTAACCGTTGGAATCTGAAGAAGAGAGAATGGTATTAAGATTAGTAATGCTGTAACAAGGCAGAATATTAAAATCTCTTTTGATGTTCCTTTCTCTAAGCTAACTTTCTTAGTAAGGAAAACAGAGAACAAGATTAAAAGAGCTATAGATAGTAATACTATGTATAAACCTTGACTGAGAGAGAAGATAACAATATTAAATATTATTAGAATACCTGAGATAGCTGCAAATACTAATTGTCCTACTTTCTCTTTCTTAATAAAATATTCTCCTATCAAACTAACACAGAGAAACAGATTCACAAAATTGAGAATGAGATGAATTCCTGCTGACCTGATTAAAGGAACTCCCCCTAAGTACAAAGATTTGTATATAGGTATGAAACTCCAAATATTTACACCGAAAAAGGAAATTGCACTTAAAATATTATTGATAAGAAGCCCTGCTGCAAAAGAAAATATTACATATTTTAAATCTCGTTCTGTTTCTAAAAACGTCCTAGAACTTATTGTTACCAACAAAATGGAAAGAAATGATACAAGCCCACCACCCAATCTAGCATCTACTCCCCATAAACTTGTATTTATATCTACAGAAAAGATAGTAGAGAGAAGCATAGCAAATAACAAAAGGAAGAGCCCTACATCTAAAGCACTCTTTAAAATATTTGTTTTTCCTTCCCATATCAATTTCAAAAACTCTATCGCTGTTATTACTGTTGCAAAGACTAAGATGAGTATAGACATACTCCTTTCAGTCCAGTCCCAAGGAAAGGGGAATATTGCAAGAGGGAGAAGAAATAGTAAAGCCCTAAAGAGGTAATTTTGCACTTTAGAAAAGGTTAGTGCTCCTCTTTGATTTTGAATTTGATCTTGCAACATTAGTGGCAGTTATAAAATATTAGTCGAATAAATACTAACATAAAAAAAGGAGAAGTCCAATAGACCGCTTGTTCAAGCCAGACCTAGGCTAGGCCCTAACATTTAAATAGTACTGTTTTTATATAAATATTTTCAAAAGTATAGAGAATCAAAAGAACAAGGGTCAGAGCTTACCCTGACCCTTAAGAGAAGAAGAGTAGAAGATTATTCTTCCACTACTTCTCCTTCTTTGACCTCTTCTTCACTTTTATCCTTTTCGTCTTTCTTATCCTCTTCCTTGTTTTCTTTCCCTTTTTCTTCCTCCTCATTCTCCTTGGAGACCTGTTCATACATCTTCTTCCCTATTTCCTGCATCTTCTCAGAGAGTTGTTCTGTTTTCTTTTCGACCTCTTCTTCATCAAAGTCTTCCTTTTCTATTAGTTTCTTCAATTCATCTATGTCTTTTTCTAAATCTTCTTTCTCTTTTTTATCAATCTTATCCTTGTTCTCTTTAAGAAGTTTTTCAGCACTAAAACAGAGAGTATCTGCATTGTTTTTCTTCTCTACCCTTGCTTTCTTCTTTTTATCTTCCTCTGCATGTTTTTTAGCTTCTTCAACCATCTCTTCTATTTCCTCTTCTTTAAGGCTTGTACTTGCAGTAATAGTAATCTTTTGTTCTTTCTTAGTTGCAAGATCAACAGCTTTAACATTTAAGATCCCATTTGCATCAATTGAAAATGTCACCTCTATCTGAGGAACTCCCCTAGGAGCAGGTGGAATACCATCTAAGATAAATCTACCTAGTGTTTTGTTGTCTCCTGCCATCTCTCTTTCTCCTTGAAGCACATGAATATCAACAGCTGGTTGGTTATCTGCAGCGGTTGAAAATATCTGTTTCTTCTCTACAGGAATTGTTGTATTCCTATCTATTAACTTAGTCATTACCCCTCCTAAAGTTTCTAACCCAAGAGATAATGGAGTAACATCTAGTAATGTTATATCTTTAACATCACCTCCTAATACTCCTGCTTGAATTGCTGCTCCAATACCAACTATCTCATCTGGATTTACACCTTTATTTGGTTCTTTACCAAATATTTCTTTTACCTTCTTTACAATAGCTGGCATTCTCGTCATACCACCAACTAAGAGAACTTGATCCACATCTTCCTTTTTCAACTTTGCATCTTTGAGGGCCTTTTGACATGGAGCAACTGTTTTTTCTATTAAATCAGATGTTAGTTTCTCTAATTCTGCTTTAGTTAGTTTCTCTTTTAGATGTTTAGGCCCCTTGTCTGTTGCAGTTATGTAAGGGACATTAATGTCTGTTTCTTCTGAGGTAGAAAGTGCAATTTTGGCTTCCTCTGCTGCCTCTCTTAATCTCTGTAAAGCATTCCTGTCTTCTCTTAGGTCAAAGTCTTCCTTTGATTTAAATGCATCTGCAAGATAGTCTATTATTACCTGGTCAAAATCATCTCCTCCTAGATGTGTATCTCCATTTGTAGAAAGTACTTCAAACACACCATCCCCTATTTCCAATATCGAGACATCAAATGTCCCCCCTCCTAAGTCGAATATTACAATCTTTTCGTCTTTTGATTCATCTACTCCGTATGCTAATGCAGCTGCTGTAGGCTCATTTACAATTCTTTTTACAGTTAATCCTGCTATTTTACCTGCATCTTTTGTCGCTTGTCTTTGAGAGTCATCAAAGTAGGCAGGAACCGTTATTACAGCCTCATTAACCTCTTCTCCTATGAACTCTTCTGCATCCTTTTTCATTTTCGCAAGGATCTTTGCAGAAATTTCTTGAGGAGAATACCATTCACTCCCCATTTCAACCTCTATACCACCACTATCAGATTTTCTCATAGAGAATGGTAAAAGCTCTTTATCTTTTTTGACTTCGGGATCATCCCAAGACCTACCAATTAACCTCTTAACAGAGTATATGGTTCCCTCCGGATTTGTAACAGCTTGGTTTTTAGCTGCTGTTCCGACCAACACCTCTCCTTTTTCATTTGCTGCTACAACAGAAGGAGTTAATCTTCCTCCCTGCGTATTTGGAATGATGTTGGGCTTTCCCCCCTCCATGTAGGCCATAACAGAGTTTGTTGTTCCTAAGTCTATTCCTATTATTTTTGACATATTATTAATTATAAAAAATTAAATCTTATTCAGATACTACAACCCTAGCTGGGCGTATAACTGTTTCATCTAAAATATATCCTGGTTGTACCACATCATATATTTCTCCCTTTTTCCCTTCTTTCACTGTAGCAATAGCTTCATGTAGATTACTATCAAAGGCTTCTCCCTTTTGAGGAACATATTGCCCCAACCCTATATCTTCCATGCTCTTATTTATCTTTTCTAATACCGCTACTATCCCTTCTTTCCAAGATTTACTTTTCTCTTCGAATTCCAATTCTTTCCCTGCTTCAATTGCCATCATTATCGAATCCAAAGAGGGAATAAGGGATTCAAAAAGTTTCTTCCTTGTTTGAAAAAACCTTACTTCATCCCTTTTTTCTAAATTGTTAAGTAGGTTATGATAATCTGCGAGAGCCTTCTTTAGCTGATTTTCTACCTCCAATTTTTCATCCTCAACCTCATCTACTGTTAATGCTAACTCCCTTATCTTTTCTTCTAGCTCCCTCTCTCTGTCTTTTTGCAAAATAGTATCTTGTTTCTTTTTAGTTTTTTCTTTCATGAATACTTACAGTTAATTTATCTCCATCCCAACATAGATTTCTCTAATGCGCTTTTTACTTCTTTTAATGCAGAAAGTACTTTTGAATATTCCATTCTTTTGGTCCCAATAACTCCTACATATGTTTTTCTTTCATCCCAAAAAGGAACATTAACAAAAGCTAATGCACAATTGGCCAAATTATCTATTCCTGATTCCCCCCCTATTAATAGGGAAACTCCTGAACCAGAATACTGTTCTACCAAATCCCTCAGGAATGTATCATCTTCCAAGATATTAACTACTGTTCTCGTTCTCTCTACATTATCTACAAACTCTTCACACTTAAGTAAATTGGATAACCCATATGATCTTACATCTTCATCCAACACCATAAATGCTAAAGTTGATGTTTCTTTTGCCATAATTCTAAGAATTGCTTTGATTACTGTTTCTTTTGAAAACCTTTCTCTAAAAATCTCCTGCCTAATCTCTACAGATACTAGTGGGTTTAACCCGTTATCATCTATGAACTTAGAAACATACAATCTAAGTGCTTGGTCCGTAGGAAACCTTCCAGAAGATATATGGCTTTTCTCTAAAAGACCTAATTGCATTAATTTAACCATCTCGTTTCTAATAGTGGCTGAACTTACACCAAGATCATATTTTTCTAAAAGAGATAGTGAACCAACTTCACATGCTTCTTCCATAAACTCATTTATAACGGCAAGAAGTATTTCTTTTTGTCTTTCTGTTAAATCCATATTAGCAAATCTAAAGGTTAACTGCTAGAGTATAAAGCAAGCAAGTATCTCTGTCAAGCGCTAATATTGACGACTCGGAAAAGTAATGTTAAACTCTTGTTATATAAATTTTACTGCTTATTTCTATGACAGAAGGAGATATTTATTCTGACCAACCTAATACTGATACAACACCTGAAGTAACAAATACTCCCATTGTTGATGCTCAGCCGCAAGAACCTCAAGTGCAAGGCTTTTATGGTACTGGTATAGATGAAGGAAGAATTGTCGACCCAAATGTAGCAGAAGATATTGCCTATGTAGCAAAAGACCAAGGAATGGATGCTGCAACTGCAAGAGAAAATGCATTAAGAAACGAATATGAAACTGGATTAACGGAGGAGCAGAGAGTTAACAGGGAGATAAAAGAGGGATTATTAAAAGTCTACCCCTATGCTTACGAAAAGGTCGTCCTCCCAGATGGAAACACAGTTTTAGTTGAAAAGAATTTACCTACTGGTGAATATGCGTCACTTATTATTAGAGGAAGATATACTGAAGAGCAAATAAAGAGGATGGATTTGACAGGAAAGAACATTATAACAGATGATGGCCTCTTACGACTTCCCCTTTCAATGGAAAAAGGACATAGATATACTCCTCAAGAAATCCAAGAAAACCTTTTAAACACAAAAAAATTTCCTCGCCTGTCTAATAGCCATCGTGGCTTTTTCCCTAATTTTCTTTTAACTATGAACACAACGCAGATGGATGGGTTTAGACTTCGCAACGAACTCCTAAATGAAGAATACGAAAGAGTAGAGAAGCAAAAAGGAATAGAGCAGGCAAAGAGAATAACAAATGCTGCTGATTTCTTATCTCAACTAACAAACAATAGTTCTTCTGAAATATAAAGCCTTCGAAATAACTATTGCCACTTTACTCTTAGTCTGATATACTCCTATTCGTTATGGACACAATAAAACTTAGCAAAAGAGAGCTTGTTGGTAAAAAATCTAAAAGATTATTACTAGAGAACTTTGTTCCAGCAGTAGTATATAACTCAAAAGGAGATTCTACTAACGTTAAGATATCAAGATCAGATTCTACAAAAATTCTTAAAAATGTAACTTCTACAACTATTCTTGATGCAGAATTTGACAAAAAGAAACTAAAAGTACTTGTAAAAGAGGTAGATATTAATCCTTTTACAAGTAAAATAAGGCATATTGCATTTTTCGAAATAGATGAAACAGAAGAGATGACATTTACAATTCCATTCAATATGATTGGTATCTCTCCTGCTGTTAAGAACAATTTAGGAGTTTTGGTAGAAGTTTTGCCCTCTATTGATGTTAAGAGTAAGCTTTCAAACCTCGTGCCTTTCATAGAGATAGATATAACAAAGCTGGAACATCCAGGACAATCCATATCAGTAGATGAGATAGAAATGCCTAAAGGAATCTCCTTGGTTAACGACGATCTTGCAAACGCTACAATTGTAACTATTACAGAATTACAAAAAGAAGAGGTATTTGAATCTAAAGTAGTTGAAGAGGGCGAAGAGGCGGACGAAACTGCTGAAGAAGAAGGAGATGAAAAAGCAGAAGAGATAGCAGAGGAGTAATTCTTCCATATTTTACTATATGTATATATAATTGGATATGATATCTGTAATTATTACCTCTTTTAAAGAACCTAAAACTATAAGGAAGTGCATATCATCAATAGCTGACAAGACATATTCAAAAATACCAACCCCTTTTGAAATAATCCAAGTTTCTCCAGACACCCCAACTTTAAACCAGGGCAAAAAGGAAGCAAACAGGTTAATGCTATCTAAAAAACAGTATATTCAGATAAAGGATCCTAGGAAAGGAAAGCCTTTTGCATTAAAAATGGCTCTCAAAAGAGCAA
>JAAZGF010000018.1 GCA_012511375.1 Candidatus Dojkabacteria bacterium
TGCTGGTTCTGCAAAGATATAGTTTGAGCCTTCTAATCCTGATAAATATCTCTCATAGGCTTCCTGTTGAAAAGTATTTTCTAGTGTAAGATTTAATAAGACTTTCTCCTGTGTCAAACCGTATTTTCTAGCCGCATCTAAATTCTCTGGTATGAGTCCATTTTCCGTACATACTTCTACTATTTTCCTACTATCTGTTTTAGGAGGACGTCCAGATATATATAACGATTGCTCCTGGGTACCACAATCCACTCCTTCCTGAGGAACAGAGCCACTATCTACACAAACTGTGGTGGTCAATATCCCTGCAGGCCTATTATATGTGCCAGTAGGGTAGTTTTCTATTACTCTCTTTAAGAATGAACTTGCTAAAGGTAAAGGAATAGTAGAAGACCATCCTCCAGGCATAAGCTCATTATTGTTATTGCCTGTCCATACTCCCACTACAATATTTTGATTGTATTGAAATGCTAATAAGTCTTTTGGACCATCGGTCGTTCCTGTTTTCCCACAAACTTTACCTGGACCAACCGAATAGTGCTGATTACCATATTTATCTCCAAACCCTCCTAAATCACAAATCATCCAGTTTATTTAATATGCTTCTTTTTCATCTATTACTCTTCTTCCTGTGTCCTCTTCTGCTTTCATAAGGACCTCTCCCTTAGAATCTGTTACTTCAAGGATAGAGGTTATATCATTTATAACACCACTATTTGCTATAGCTGCATAGGCATTAGTTAACTCTAAAAGCTTCATTTCCCCTGTCCCTAAAGCCAAGCTTAATCCATAATTAGCAGGATCTAAACGAGATGTTATTCCTAACCTCTCCATAGTTTGCAAAAATGAATCTATACCTGATAGTTGTAAAGTATAAACAGAAGGTATATTCCTAGATTGAACTAAGGCTTTTCTAGCTGTCATTGCTCCATGATGTTGAAAATCCCAGTTTACAGGTTTGTAAGTTCCAAAGCTTATCTCATTTATATCAGGAGTCAAAAGCCATGGACCATACCCTTGAGTAATTGCATTTAGATAGACAAATGGTTTTATAGAGGAACCCATCTGTCTTTCTCTAGTAGTAACATTTACATTTCCATCTACTCTAGGGTCCTCTATATTGAAGTAATCTACTGAACCAACCATTGCCAAAATATGACCATTTTTAGGATCTAAGACAACCATAGCACCATTATTTACATTGTATCTTGACGCTGCCTGAACACCCTTAACAATCTCTTCTTCCGCTATTTGCTGTAAAGAAGAATCAAGCGTTGTCTTTACACGAAGACCACCTCTTTCAACTCTCTCAGTACCAAACTCTTGTTCTAATAATTGTTTAACATAGAAGACAAAATGGGGTGCCGTTATATCTATTTTCTTTGTACTGTAAACTAACTCCTCTTCTCTAGCATCCTCTATTTCATCTTTATCTATCCCTATCAACTTCCTGTTTTTAGTCATCTGATCCAATACATAACTCTGCCTATTTTTTGCCAAATCAGGATTCGATCCATAAAGAGGAGAGTATACACCAGGACTCTGTATCAAGCCTGCTAACATAGCACTTTCTGCCAAAGTTAACTCCTCTACATCTTTATCAAAGTAAGAATTAGCCGCTGCTTGGAAACCATAATTAACACCACCCAAAGGAACCTCATTCATATACATCTGTAAGATCTCATCTTTTGTAAAGGTTTGTTCAACCTGCATTGTAATCAGTGCCTCTTTTATCTTCCTCGCATATGTTTGAGAGTATGCTTCATCACCCAAAACATCATAAAGGATTGTAGTTTTCACTAACTGCTGAGTTAAAGTACTAGCTCCCCTTACAACCCCTCCAGCACTGAGGTTCTGAATAAACGCCTTCATTATACTAAAGTAATCTATTCCCTTATGTTGATAAAATTCTATATCTTCAGCAGCTAGAAGTGCCCACTTTGTATGCTCAGGGATGTGATCTATTGAAACAAACTTTCTGTTTTTCTCTCCATATACATTGTAAAGAAGCTCCCCATCCTTATCAAAAATTTGAGTGGTTTGTTCAGATGATCTCTCTGTAAGCTCATCAGGAGAGGGGAGTGAGTCTTGAAGGCTTTTTAAATAAATGCCAATACCAATTAAAATTACACATCCTATGAAGAAAATCACTCCTACTGAAACATATAGTATCTTCTTGGTTTTTATTTTCTTACTTTTATCTTTTCCCTTTCCAATTCTTTTGTTTCCTCTAACTGAGAATCCCTGTTTCGGCTTAGTAATATTTTTCGAGTTATATTTTTTGAAGTTTTTGAATTTTGTTAAAGAGGATGGAGTAAATGCTTTATCAAAGCTTTTAGACCTTGGACTCTTTGTCTTTTTCATCCTCTTACTTCTCTTCGCATTTGTAATACCAACACTGTATTTCATACTTAAAATATATACGATTTACCTGTTTTATTCAACCTTTATTTATTTAATTTTTCCTTAAATTAATACTTTAATGTGCTATAATTTCCTATGAATAATATTGAATCTTTATCAAAACAACCATACAAGGGAACTGCCGATATATACCCTTTAGATATGCAAGTCCGAGAGTATCTCTTTGGGACTTGGAAAAAGGTTGCAAAAAAATTCGGTTATGAAGAGTATGACGCTCCTCTGATAGAGGAGGCTAAATTGTACAAGGTAAAATCAGGAGAAGAATTAGCAAATAATCAGCTGTATAGCTTTACAGACAAAGGAGGAAGAGAGATTGCTTTAAGGCCAGAACTTACTCCATCTCTTGCCAGAATGGTTGCTCAAAAGAAAAACGAACTAACTTACCCTCTTAGATGGTTTAATATCGGACGGTTTTACAGATATGAAAAGCCTCAGAGGGGTAGGACTAGAGAATTCTTTCAACTTAACATAGATATTTTAGGGGTAGATAGTATTAATGCAGAAATTGAACTCTTACAGTTTATACTAACCGTAATGGAAGAGCTTAATGCTCCAAAGGAAACCTATGAAATACGATTAAGTAGCAGAGCTCTTTTAGATTATCTGTTTGACAAAATATTAAAGGTAAATGAAGAAATAAAAGGAGATCTTTCCAGAGCTATTGATAACTACTTAAAGATGGAGAAGAGTACATTTCTTGATTATATTAAAGATATAGGATTAGATAAAAAACAGGCTGATGATTTAATTGACTTTCTCCAATGGGATATAGAAAAGGTTAAAGAGATAGAGGAAAAGAATAAAGGAATAAAAGATTTAATTGAGCTCTTCGAGCAGATTAAAAAATTAGGATTATCAAATATTAAGTTTTGCCCATATATAGTAAGAGGATTACAATACTATACTGGAATGGTTTTCGAAATGTATGATATCGGAAGTCAAGAAAACCCAAGGTCCCTGTTTGGAGGAGGAAGGTATGATACCCTTTTGGAAATCTTTAATGAGGAACAACTACCAGCGTTTGGCTTAGGTTGGGGAGATGTACCAACAATAGACTACCTCTCTACGTATAACTTAATTCCTGAGCAAAACGTCGATATTGATGTATTCCTCGTTCTAATGGATGCTTCTGCCTCTGCAGATGTTTTCTCTTTAGCCAAAAGATTTAGAGAAAATGGCATTAAAACAAGAATGCAGTTAACCCCCTCTAAGCTTTCTAAACAACTCAAATATGTAGCAAAATTAAATATTCCATGGGTTGCTATTCTGGGAGAAGAGGAAATAAAAAATAATACTGTGACATTAAAGAATATGAGTAAACAAGAGCAGTACGAACTTACAGTAGAGGAAGCAATAGAGAGAATAAAGTAACTTAAAAGTAAGAATCTTTCCCTATTATTATATTTATGAATTACCATTGCCAGAGTGTTATTTTTATCCTAACGACTGATCTAGGGACAAAACAAGTATTTAGAGAAATCTCTTCTAGATTCCCTACCAATATGTTTAAAATCATAAGTTCACCTGAAGAGATAAAGAATGGAAAGGATATTAAAATCATATTTTTAGAAAAGAAATATTCTCAAACAGATAGTACTTGTCTAAAAACTGTTACTCTCATAAGAAAAAACCTTTCTCAAAACATACCTGTTATACTCATCTCATATGAATGCTCTTTCTCTAAATTAAAAACGTACCTATCTAATGGATTAGATTCTGTTTTGTACAAACCTTTGAACAAATCTCTAGTAGAAGCTTTGATTTTAAAATACACTTTAAAACTTAAAGATTCTGAAGTTTTTTATGAATATCATAATATTAAACTGTATCCTAATCTAAAAATCGCTTACTACAATGAGTGTAAAATATTTCTTACAGATATTGAAACTTCCATTCTTTCAACATTACTACCCAAAGAAAGTAATGACATCTTCTGCCCGTTGGAAATCTTAAAAATCTCCGTTAGAAATGAGTTGAACTTTACTCTTTCTGATACCTATTTGAGAGTAACTATTTCTAGATTAAGATCTAAATTCCAGAAAGTATCTAACTTAAATATTATTAAGAACAAATACAGAAGGGGTTATTATATATCTATTTAAATTTTCTTCTTCCATTCTGAAATCTTTTTCAGAGCTTCCAAAGGAGTAATATTATCTATATCTAGTTCTTGAATCTCTTTCTCTACTTTAGACTCCTTTGCCCTAAATAGGGGATACTGATATCCATTTATTTCTCTCTCCTTTTCTCTTTTTGTTAGCTTAGAAAAATCAGACTCTCTTATTTCATTCTTTCCAGAAAACATACTTTTTTGTTCAAACGTCTCCAATATTTCATTTGCTCTTTTAATTATCTTTTCTGGTAACCCTGCCATTTTTGCCACATATATTCCATAACTTCTATCTGTTCCTCCTTTCACTATCTTTCTTAAAAATATTACAGTGCCTTCTTCTAAATCTTCTTCTACCAACACATTAAGATTTTGTGTGCTTTCAGGATACTTCTCAGATAATTTTAGTAGTTCATGATAATGAGTAGCAAAGAGTGTCCTTGCTCTTACCTCTTTTATTAAATACTCAGAGAGAGCCCAAGCAATACTAACACCATCATAGGTACTTGTACCTCTTCCTATTTCATCTAAAACTATTAAACTGTATTTTGTTGCATTATTGATTATATTAGCTGCTTCATCCATCTCTACCATAAATGTACTTCTTCCCCTGGAAAGATCGTCAGAAGCTCCAACTCTAGTAAAAATCCTATCTACAAGAGATATAGTCGCACTCTTAGCAGGAACAAAACACCCTATTTGAGCCATTAGGATTACTATGGCAACTTGCCTAATATATGTAGACTTTCCAGACATATTAGGACCTGTAAGTATTACCATATTACTATCTGTCATATTCAGCAAAGTATCATTTGATATGAATTCTTCCTCCGATATTTTTTCTATCACTGGGTGCCTACCTGCTTCTATATGCAAAATCCCATTTTCTTGTCCCATATCATATATTTCAGGTTTAATGTAATGGTTCTTCTTTGCCAGGTAGGCAAAACTAGAAAGAACATCTATTCTTGATATTATTGAAGAAAGAACTTGAAGCTTTTCCAAAGAAGGTAAGAATGAATCTCTAAACTCTACAAATATTTCATACTCTAACTGACTTATTTTCTCTTGAGCATTTAATATTATATTCTCTTTTTCTTTTAGCTCTTCTGTTATATATCTTTCGGAATTTACAAGGGTTTGTTTTCGAATATATCTCTCTGGGACCTTATCTTGATGTGTTTTTGTCACTTCTATGTAATATCCAAAGACCCTATTAAAAGAAACTTTTAATGAACTAATCCCTGTTCTCTCTTTTTCCTCCTTTTCAAAATCCTTTAACCAAGTTTTACTATTACTCGATAACTCCCTTAACTCATCAACCTCTTTATTAAAACCTTTCTTTATAATTCCTCCTTCCATTACAGCTGTTGGAGGCTCTTCTGTAATTGTATCTGATATCTTTTGAACAACCTGTTTTAAAAACTTCTTATCAATTCCACTATATTTTTCCTTAATTTCTTTTTCTAATATCTCTAATATCTCGATAGAGGAGGAGAGGGATAGCTCTAAAGCTTTCATATCTCTAGCATTAACTCTGTTTAAACCTATTTTTCCAATAATTCTTTCAATATCATTAATCTCTTCTAACTTTTCTAATATCAAATTTAGGCTGTTTTCATTCTTGTATAACTTATCTACAAGATTTAATCTCTCATCTATATCTTTCTTTTCTATTAAAGGTTTTAACAACCAAGAGTAGAGTAATCTCTTACCCATAGGAGTTTTTGTTTTATCAATAACTCCAAACAGAGAGTACTCTGTCCCTCCAGTATAGAGGTTTGAAACTATCTCAAGGTTTTTAATAGTAGAACGATCCAATACCATGGTTTTATTTAAATTCACTCTGTTAGGTTTAAGAACATGTTGAGGATCCATCATTTGAGTTTCCTCTATGTATTTGATCACCATACCAACAGAGACTAAATCGATAGAGTCTTCTTCTATACCAATTGCATTGCTATTCTTTATCTGGAAAAATTTTTTAATTAGCTCAGAGGAGTACTCTTTGTTCCTTAAACCTTTCTGTACAAATTGAATTGGAATATTACCAACCTCTACTTTTTCTTCTCCTTCAAGTAGCAGAATTTCAACTGGATCATATGTTGAGAGTATATTTTTTACAAAATCTTTACCATTTGAACTACTTAATAGTAAGAACTTCCCTGTAGACAAATCACAAAGAGATACAGACGTTTCTTTCTTCTCTTGATATATTGCACATAGATATGAGTCCTTAATTTCACTAGCTTGCTCTCCATCAAGTGTCCCTGGAGTTACTATTCTACTTACTCCTCTTTTAACAATACCTTTAGCAAACTTAGGGTCTTCTAATTGGTCTACTACCACAACACAGTATCCTGCCTTAATTAGTTTAGGTAGATACTGATCTATTGCCTTGTGTGGAAATCCTGCAAGTAGTGTAGCATCCTTTTTCCGATCCCTTTTTGTTAATGTGATATTTAAGACTTTAGATGCTGTTCTTGCATCCTCACCAAACGTCTCAAAAAAATCTCCCATTCTAAAAAGCACTATTTTATCTGGATACTGTTTTTTAAAACCCAGATATTGTTTCATCATAGGTGTCTCGCTCATTGAAAAAGTATATCATGAAAAAACTTTTTTGTACTACAGGTTACTTACCAAGGATTAATTTGCTCTCTTCTTCTGAAACTACTTTCCTTGCCTCTACTATATCTTCAGCATAGACTGAAACCCCATATACTCCTGCCTGTACACAGTATTTAAGTAGAGGTTTGCTATTTTCAATCACTACTATGATATTTTCTGTTTTAGTATTAACAACTTCTAATACATTATCCAGAACTTTAAAGACATTGTTTTTAGTCAAATCATACTTAGCTGTACTATCATCATAATGAAAGCCTTGCATTTGCCTTACTATTCTAGGCATATTTAAAACCAATCCATCTACCTTACTACTAACAATTTCATCTGCTAGTATTATTTCAGTAGGATTATCTAGAATTGAGTATATTTTAAAAGTAGAAGTTCTTCTTAAATTCTCTCCTGAAAGTTGTTTCTTAAACTCCTTCATAGCATCTCCATTCATAGGGGAGTGTATGCCTAGAGAAATATTTCTTTTCTTATATACATTCCTTACCCTTTTTATTATTCGTAGAACTCTTTTTAGCATTGCCTGATTATTAAGGTAGTGAGCTGCTCCATATATTTCATCTTCTAATGATTTCTCCTCATATATCTTTCCTTTTGTTAATGTCCTAAAATCTTTTACTTTTCTTGATCCAAGAGAAAGAACAACTTCATCTCCTTGAACTAAGTCTGCATATTCTAAAATCTTTTCAGATATCTTTTTTGAATAGTCAACAAAACTTTTATCTTCTACATATGACATTATATGGCGTCCATCTTCTATCATAATTTTATCCATATCAACATATACAATCCCGTGTGAATTACCAATATAGTCAAAGAGTTTTTCAGGTTTTAGATTTGTCATACTAAAAACTTTTGTAGCAGTAGGGGGTAGGGTAGAGTCTCTCAGAGGAATTTTTTCTTTTTCGCTTTCTTCTTTCTTCTCTACTTCTGAGACAATACCTGTTAACTCTTCTTTACTGTATGCTTCTACAACTGGATGAACATCCTCCTTCTTCTTTCTCTCTTCTGCTTTGTAAACACTCCCTGTATTACCATCTATTTTTACCCAATCTCCTGTTTTTAACACTTGAGAGGCTGTATTAGTACCAACTATGGCTGGTATGGCAAATTCTCTACAAAGAATAGCAGTATCACTAGTTATACCTCCTGTATCCATAATTACTCCTCCTGAAGCTATTATCATAGATTCCATCTCTGTGGAAAATTTTCGTATTAGAAGAATATCTTCTTTTGTAAACTTCTTATCTACTGCAGAATCAACTACAGTAATTCTTCCAGTTACAGTACCAAAACTAGCTCCAATCCCTGACACTATATGATCATCTTGAGTAGTTTCTTTTACCTCTTCTTGTGATTCCTTTTTTGCTGAAAGTATCAATTTTTCTAACTTCTTAGCAGATTCATTAGTTGCACTTCTCTGTACCATCTTAGTAGCATCAGAGACTGCTTGATCTACAAGCATTTTCTCTCCTTTATACTTTTCAATGAAACTTTTTACTAACTCTCTTAACGTTTTAATGGTTGTATCAGCACTAAGAGGAGTAACAACATCATACGATGTGAAATCATAAAGAGGTTTGTTCTGCAAAATCCAGAACTTTCCTCCCGAAAGAACCCATTCTAAATCCTGTACCTGCCTTGACTTGTTCTCTATAATCAATGCTATCTTTGCTATCTCAGCCATATCTTTGTCTGAAAGTTTCTGCCTATGACTCCAGTTGTTAGATATCTTTATCCTTTCTGCATTACTTCTTTTGCCACTGGATGATCCCATTGTCCTAACTTTCATCCACTCTTGAGGTGCAATATATTTTTCAACCACTGTTAAATCTTTCTTGTTAAGAATATATGAATCTGGAGTTATTTCCCCTAAAGATATCACATCTCCCAAACCGTAAACTGCTTCAATGCTTAATTTTGTAGAATCTTGGGTAATGGGGTCTGTTGTGAATACTACTCCTGATATTTCAGATTGAACCATTTTCTGTACTACAACAGCCATCTTAACATCAGTTAAATCTATTCCCTTTTTAGATGCATATGCAACAACATCATCACAAAACATTGATGCATAGACTTTCTTTATTGCAGTTTTTAATTGGTCAAATTTTCTAACATTTAATTCTGTAGAAAAAACTCCTGTAAAAGAAACTTTTTCATTTTCGGGGAAAACAACCGAGGATCTGACAGAAACCCATGCATCTGTAAAACCAGAGAGTCTTGTATAGGCACTAAGGATTTCTTCCTCTACCTTTTTGCTGAATTCTCCTTTCAGTAACACAGCCTCTACTTCCTCTGTTTCTGGGTTTCTCCCTTTTGCAAGAAGTTTTTTACGATGCTCTTCTAAAACAGGAAGACATAAATCTACAAAAGTATCACTAGATATTACAAAAAATTCAGGAACTGGAACATCCATATCCTTTAATTGAAAAAGACTTAATCCTTTTCTCCCAACCTTGTTTTCATTTAAATCCTTTATAGAATAATCTTCAAAAAAGAATACTTGATCCTTTTCAGTGGCAGTTTCTTCCATTTTAGATAGGATTGTTAAAAATTTATCTTACCGTACTAAACGATACCTTTAGCTTCTAGTTTTTGCAAGTCAATGTAGAATTCGTACGTGATTTTTAATATAACCATCAATGGTATTGCTAAAAATGCTCCTACCAATCCAAAAAATGTAAGGAATATGATTACACCAAGTAAGATCACTATAGACTTGAGACCAACAGCATTCCCCATTAATTTAGGTATTATCAAATTATTCTGAAGTTGTTGATAAATTATAAATACTAAAAGGAGGATAGCAGCTTTAACTGGACCAACAGTTATTAATGCTACAAGAGACATCGCTACAGCTGAGAGAGTACTACCAAGACTTGGAATAACGTCTACAAAGCCACTAAAAATTGCTAAAGGAAGAGCAAAAGGAACTTGTAATACTGTTAATATAATCCCTGTATATACTGCGGTTATAGTACTAATCATTGCTTGCCCTAACACCCAACTTCCTAACTTTCTTTCAATATCTACAACAAGTTTTCGAACTCTCTCTCGTTTCTCATCCGATACTATCCTAATTAAAAGAACATCTACTATAGAGTCATGTTCAGATACTAAATATATTGAAAATATGATGGAGGTTAGCAAGAATGCACCCCAGCTAAAGAATTCAGAGATAAAAGTAGCTATATTTTTTACATTTGCTGCAACTGGAAAACCTTTTAAAATATCACTAATATACTGAGAGAGTGTATCTATATCTATTGTATATCCAAGTATAGTTATGTCTTCCATAGATTTAACAGTATTCATTATCCAATCTGGTATCATCACTACCAGTCCAGCTAGCTGATTAAGAAAAGGTACTAAGACCAATACCAAAGTTGTAGATACAATTAGAAAGAACAGTACGTATGTTAAACCTGTAGATAGACCTTTAGACAAACCCTTCTTTCTTAACCACATAACAACTGGTCTAAGGCTTGACATTAATACAAACCCTAAAAAGAGAAAAAGTATTACCGTAATTAATTGTTTTGCAAAAAATACAAAAGCTAAAATTAACAACACAAAGAGCATTACTCTAACGGAGAAATCTATAGTCAGAGTCTCTTTCTTGCTCTTTTTGGTTTTAGGCTCTAATACCTTTTCATTCTCTATCTCGCTTGTTTTCTTGTTATCTTCAAATTTATCACTACTGTCTTTAACAGAATATATCTTGGGCATAGGTTGGAATATAAAGTTATATGCACATTATATCAACTATACATTTGTTTGAATACCTACACTGTAAAAAAAGAGGAAGTTAACCTTCCTCTTTTAATCATCCTCTAAAAGAAACTGCTTACTCCCTTCCTTTGTATTTAACTAATACAAACACAGAGCTAAGCATAAAAGCTAGTAGTGCTACTATACCAAACAGAACCATAAGATTATTCTCTCTAATAATTCTCATCGCAACTTCTAGTTCTCCTGCAGCAACAGGTAATTCATCGAACACTGCATTCCCATCAACATCACTACTTACAGAGTAAATAACCTTTACCTTTTCTTCTATTTCAACAGAATTTCCTGCTTTATCTGCTATCTCCAAAGTATACAGATTAGGCCCATCCTCTTCTAAAAGTATTCCATCTATTCTAAATTTCCCTTCCTCATCACAAGTTGCATCGTATCGATTAGTACCTCTTCTTAAGATAGCTTCACAGTCAGGCTCTACCGTTCCAACAATTGTAAATGTCTCTGTTCCAACCTCAATAGGGTACTGCAAGTCTGTTAACTCAGGTGAAGTCCAGTCTACCTCCACAATCCTCATATCTGATTGAACAGATATAAATCTTTTTGGAAAACCTTTGACCCCCGCCACAGAGAGTGCAAATTTCCCTTCTCCCTCAACAGGGTAGGTATATTCAAAAGTTGAATCTTCTCCAACTCTTACTCTACCAACCTCATTATTATCAATATATATGAAAACTTGATCAAAATCGGGAGCGATACCTTTTACTATTATCTCTTCTCCACTAGTCAACATCTCTGTTCCTGCCAAAGAAGGCACATCAAAACTCTCATCTAATTCAGGAGTTCTGTTAAATTTGATGAAGGAGAAAATCCCATAAGAAATTAACAATATTCCTAAAAAGATAAAGATTCCCCCAACTATTCTAGATGATCTATCTTGATCTTTTGGTTCTTTTATCTCAACCTTCTGTAACATACTTCCTTTTTTACTTTTTTTAGCATTATCTTTCTTAGCAGTATTATTCTTTTTCTTAGCCACTTTGACCTATATTAAAATTTATATACTTACTGATTTAGAATAATATAATTTTCTAAAGAATGCAACCTTTTTAAAAAAGATGTAAAATAGCAATGTAAAATGCAAAAAGTAATAAAAAGCACAATAACACTTTTCTTAATACTATTAATAATAGGGCTTATCTTTTTTTTAATAATATATCCAAATCAAAACAGTATCATTACTGGAATCAATTCATTTAACATCTATGCTCTCTCCAAGGAAACTACAATATCCATTCTAACTCAAATATCTCCTAGCAAAGATAATTACGAAGAAAGAGTATTGGGTTACACTGCAATAGAGGAATCCTTAAAAAATCACAATATTGTTTTAGAGGAGAAGCTTTTAGAAGATATTGATACAAAATTAAAGATAGAGGCTTTGAATATAGAGGGTAAGATATTACAGGGAGAATCTTCTCTAAGAATGGATGACGGTTTTTGGCATTTCCCAATATCTCCCTTCCCTGGCCAAAAAGGAAACGTCATTATAATGGGGCATAGATTCATGGAATTACCTCCTAGCAAAAATACTTTCTTTAATCTAGACCAAACTAAAATAGGGGAAAGAATAAAGATAACGGACAAATTAAGCTCATATACTTACATAGTAACAGACATATTAGAAGTAGAACCAAACGACATAACAGCTATTAGCGAGACAGAAGATTATAGACTTACCTTAATAACTTGCACTCCTCTCTGGACATCCGAAAAACGTTTACTAATAGTTGCAAAACTAGACAAACTATACAAAAAAGTGTAGACTTTGACCGCATTATTTAAATATTAACTGTATTTTTCATGTCTGATTTTTACACAAAAAAAGAGATCTCAAAGGATACTGTAGAATTTAAATTTACAATTCCTAACAAAAAATTTAGAGAGGAATACCAAAAGCTACTGAATCAAGAGCTAACAAAAACCGACATCAAAGGATTTAGAAAAGGCAAAGCTCCTTCAGACATGGTTGAACCTCAGATAGGGGGATCATTGAAAATACAGGCTTTCGAGAAATTAATCCCAGATGTCATAATAGAAGCTTTGGAAAAAGAAAAACTTGAACCAATAGCTCCTCCTGAATACAAAGAATTTCCCAAACTTGAAGATGAAAAGGATTTAGAATTTGTTGTAAATATAACAGTCATGCCTGAATTTAAAGTAGGAGATCTTAAAAAGGTTAAAGTAGAAAAAGAGAAAGTAGAAATAAAGGATGATGAGGTAGAAAAAGCCTTAGAAAATATTAGAGATAATCAGGAAACAAAAGAGAAAGAGATCAATGAAAAATGGGCAAAAGAGATAATTACTTTATTGAAAATAGAGAACGAAGTAAAAAATCTTGCAGAGTTAAGAGTACACCTTAAGGATGCACTGAAGAAGCAGAAGGAACATATGTTACATCACAAATTGGAAGATGAAGCATTAAAACAAGCAATTACAATCTCAAAGATAGAAATTCCTCAACCAGCAATAAAATTTGAAGCAGAAGAGAGAGAGAGAGCATTCATAGCAGACATGCAAAAGAGAGGAGTAAAGATAGAACAGTTCCTAAAATCAAATAATATCACAATGGAAAAAATGCGAGAGCTATGGTTAGAGGACGCAAAACAGGCTCTTCAGACTGATATTTTCTTAAAGACATATATTAAAGAGAGGGAATTAAGTGTGACAGATGAGGAGCTAAAAGAGAAGATAGAAGGTATAAAAAAGAATGCTCCAGATGGAACTGATTTTACTATCTTTGAAAATGAACAATGGAAAGAATATATAAAAGGGATTGAGCTAAAAGAGAAAGCTTTTGAGTCCTTTATCAAAGAAATTTTAGGAAGGACAGAGAAAAAATAATTTCAATTAATTATTTACCATGAATTTAATTCCAACAGTTATAGAGAAAGAGAGAGGAGGAGAGAGAGCATATGACATATATTCTAGACTTCTTAAGGATAGAATTATTTTTGTAAGCGGACAGATTAGAACAGATATGGCAAATACTATAATAGCTCAGCTTCTGTTTTTAGAGAAAGAGAATCCTCAGGAAGATATTCAGATGTTTATTAACTCATATGGAGGAGAGGTAACAGCTGGGATGGCCATGTTAGATACTATGAACTATATTAAATGTGACATCTCTACTATAGCTGTAGGACTAGCCGCTTCTATGGGAACAATCCTTTTAGCTAACGGAACAAAAGGGAAAAGATTTGCTCTTCCACATAGTAAGATTCATATTCATCAACCTATGGGCGGAGTAAGAGGTCAGGCTAGTGATATAGCTATAGAAGCAGAGGATATTATTAAAACAAGAGAAGCTTTGTACAATATTCTTTCAAAAAGAACTGGAAAATCAAAATCACAGATAGAAAAAGATGCTGATAGAGACAAGTATTTCACAGCTAAAGAAGCACAGGAATACGGATTAATAGACAAAGTGATAAGGAAAAGATAATAAATAATTTCTAATCATCTAACTCATTATGAAAATAGAAGATTCTTCCTTTAAATATGATGACCCTACAGAGTTTAATATAGAACAAAAGGAATTACCTTACCAGACTATACTAACCGCTATAGATCAAACTTACAACAATGCAGAGGAGTGGGATACATACCAAGAAAGAGTAAAGAGTTACATTACTCCAAAAGAAATAGATGACTATATGATTCAATTAAATTACAATGGGTTTTTAGATATTAAATTGCTAAGAGTAAGTTCCATAGAGTTTACAAATACAGAAGATATTGAAAAAACATATGAGTATTTACGAATAACATCAGATTCTAAACCCTCTTCTCAAACTGTATATATTGTAGAGGGGGATAAAAACAGTATAATTTTAATCCCACTAAAAGAAGACGTTAATAGCCTCTTTGTATTCACACAACACCTTCACATGGCCCCTGACTTTATTCAAAAAAAATGGGCAGATAACAGGAAACCAAAGGGATTGAAGGACATAAGATTCCTTAAACCAGAAGAACTAATGAAAAGAAAGAGTTAATACTCTTCTATACTATCTTGTATAAACTCTTCTATTTTCTTAACAACTTCTTCTCTATCTTTCATACTGCTAGCCGCTGTATATACAGTAATATCAAATAATTCTTCATTGTTTGTATTTAGCCAATATCCATTTTTTGCTAAATATACTATTAAAGAAAATATTGCCATTCTCTTATTCCCATCTTCAAATGGATGATTTTTTATACAAAAGTAATACAGCATTGAAGCTTTAGATATTAGAGTAGGGTAGAGATCTTGTCCTCCTATTTGTTGAAATGGTTGAATTATAGAACTTTCTAATTTACCTATATTTCTTACTTCATATGCAGAATTATTTTCTAGTTGTTCTTCTTTTATATACTTAGTAAATAATCTAGCTACATATTCTAATTCTTCTTTGCTAATTTCCATATTAAGCATGTTGTAATTTTATTACAGCCTCACTATATTCATCCATCGTTCTTTTAAACACTTCCTTTAGAAATTTCTTCTGTTCTTTTGTTAATTCTTTATTACTCATAACAAAATTATTATATACAGGTTGAAAAAGGTTTGCAAAGCAAATATAATTCTTACTGTTATACTGGGTGATTAGCTCAGCTGGCTAGAGCGTCACATTGACATTGTGAAGGTCACAGGTTCAAGTCCTGTATCACCCATTTCATCTATAATTAGACTTAAAACGAAACATGATTCTTTACGTCACCTCAAATGAGAATAAGATCTTAACTGCTAACAGATTGTTGGAGCCATTTGGCATCAAAGTTAAGAAGATACAAATAGAGGGGATAGTAGAGCCCCAAACCGAAGACATAGAAGAATTGTCTCAATTTAAGGCACAACAAGCATTTAAAAAAATTCAGAAACCTTTACTTGTTAGCGATGGCTTTTGGATTATTCCTGCTTTAAACGGATTCCCTGGGCCATATATGGCATATATTAACAAATGGTTCTGTTCTCAAGACTTCCTTAACTTAATGAAAGAGAAGGACAACAAGGAAATAATTCTCAGAGAATGTGTTACATATATAGATAAAGAACATATTAAAACATTTACTTCTGATACAAAGGGATTTTTTGTAGAAAAAGCATCAGGAAAAGCAACTCCAGTAGACGAAGTTATTTCATTCAGAGAAGATGGAAAGACAACTGCAGAGTGCGAGAATAAAGGATTACCAAGAATTCCCCAAAATGACTTATGGAACATGGTCGGGCAATGGCTAGAAGAAAACAGTCTTAAATAATATATCGCTTATACCCTATGCTATTTATTCACTTTATTAAAAATAAAAAACATACCAAGCTACTTAAAGCTTTCCAACCTGTATATAAAAACAGCATCCTCATACCCTAGTCCTATGTACTTTCTCTCTTTTAGAATGTTGTTTCAAATGCTTTGAATAGTAACCCCTAACCTTATCAATATATCTATCTCCATTAACCTTAAACTTTTCAAATAGGGTAGTGTAATAATCCAATGGTATATCAGTAGGTTTTAAATAATTATTTGTCTTAATATCTTTATTAATATACTTTAACTGCTTGTATGTAAAAATCTTTTTAAAAGTATCTCCTACAAAAGTATTCCTCTGGTTAAAAATATATGTTACAAAATCTCTGTATAATATAAAATCCTTTTTATTAGTATCTTTCTTCCTAATACAAAGTAAAACAACATCTACACTCGGAACAGGTTTAAAATCACTCCTATTAAACTCTGTTACTACTTTCATCTCATACAAAAAAGAATATATTGTAGCTATCTGTGTACTCTGAGGAATCCCCACATATCTCAGTGCTGACTCCTTCTGAACAAAAAGAAAAGCTTCTTCGAGAGTCGAATCTATATCAGTAATTTTACTAACTATATCAGATGTAATAGAGAAGGGGATATTAGCAAATATCTTAAAGTCTTTTTTAGGTAATTCTGTATTTAAAAAATCTTCATTTTTAAGCAAAACATTTGTACTACCCTGAAATCTTTCTTCTAATTTCTTAAAACATCTTTTATCTAACTCATATGCTATTACTTCCTTACTGTATTTTGATAGCTCTTCTGTAATTATTCCTTCTCCTGCACCAACATCTAGAACTATATCATTAGAGTTTATGTTAGAGAGTTTTATAAGTTTGTTTAAATTTGTTCTGTTCCTGTAAAAATTTTGAGAATATTTTATATCAACCATGATAGGATTTAATGTTTTAAAATATAGTCCTTTATATCTATACCCAAATCTCTATCATATTCTCTGTTTAACTTCTCTTTTACTTCCTTTCCTACCTTTTCTAAGAATTTCCTCCTACTCAAACCTAAAGAAGAAAAATTCTCTATCATAAAAATCTTCATATTCCCCTGAATATTCTTACTCACTATCTGTTCTACAACATGTTTTACTAAGTCCTCCCTCTGATTAGACATTAGCCCTGGTAGCTGTTTTTTTAA